>DATIUN010000256.1:0-1850 GCA_035466795.1 Azonexus sp.
AACCCGCTCGTCTGCAGGCGGAAGCGGCCAACAAGATGCAGGAATGGCTCGGATTTGATGACAGCGCGGGCGAAAACAAGCTTACCGACTGGGACATCTCGCGCGACGCCCCCTACTTCGGCTTCGAGATTCCCGATGCACCGGGCAAGTACTTCTACGTCTGGCTCGATGCGCCGATCGGTTACATGGGTTCGTTCAAGAACCTGTGCAGCAAGAACGGCCTCGACTTCAACGAATACTTCAAGCCGGACTCAACCACTGAGCTATACCACTTCATCGGCAAGGACATCCTCTACTTCCACGCGCTGTTCTGGCCGGCCGAACTGGCCCACGCCGGCTACCGCACGCCGACGAAAATCTTCGCCCACGGCTTTCTCACGGTCGACGGCGCAAAAATGTCGAAATCGCGCGGCACCTTCATCACCGCCCGGAGCTACCTCGACACCGGCCTGAACCCGGAATGGCTGCGCTATTACTACGCCGCCAAGCTGTCGGCGAGCATGGAAGACATCGACCTCAACCTCGAAGATTTCACGGCGCGCGTCAATTCCGACCTGGTCGGCAAGTATGTGAACATCGCCAGCCGATCGGCCGGCTTCATCAGCAAGCGCTTCAACGGCCAACTGGCCCCGGCCAGCGCCGACCTGCCGGCGATCAAGGCCATTCAGGAAGCCGCCGGCCGCATCGCCGAACTTTACGAAGCGCGCGAATTCGCCAAGGCGATGCGTGAAATCATGCTGTTGGCCGACGCCGCCAACCAGTACGTCGACAGCGTCAAGCCCTGGGAACTGGCCAAGCAGGAAGGCCGCGATGCCGAACTGCACGCCGCCTGCAGCAACGCGCTGAACCTGTTCCGCCTGCTCACCGTCTTGTTGAAGCCGATCCTGCCGGCAGTCGCCGACAAGGTCGAGAAATTCCTCAACAGCGCGCCACTGACCTGGGCCGATGCCCAGACCCTGCTCGCCGCCGGCCACGCGATCAACGCCTACGAGCACCTGATGACGCGCGTCGATCCCAAGCTGATCGAAAAGCTGGTCGACGCCAACAAGGAATCGCTGGCCCCGGCACCGGAAGCGCAGTCGCAGCAGCGCCATGCCGAGCACCAGCAAAAGGAGATCAAGGCCGAGGTGGCGGAAGGCCCGCTATGCACCATCGACGACTTCATGAAGGTCGACCTGCGCATCGTCCGCATCGCCAACGCCGAGCACGTAGAAGGCGCCGACAAGCTGGTACGGCTGACGCTGGACGTTGGCGAGGAAAAGACGCGCAATGTCTTCGCCGGCATCAAGGCGGCCTACGACCCGGCGCAACTGATCGGTCGCCTGACGGTGATGGTCGCCAATCTGGCGCCGCGCAAGATGAAGTTCGGCCTCTCGGAAGGCATGGTCCTGGCGGCCTCGGACATCGAAGGCAAGACCCCGGGCATCTTTCTGCTGGCACCCGACTCGGGCGCGCAGCCTGGCATGCGCGTCAAGTAGCTTCAGCGGAACGTTCACACAATCATTCCGGCGGCCCGCGGCTTTACTCACCGGCAGTATGCGGGGACGGCGCAGACCCCGGTCTGTAAACGCCGGCCAAATCAGGCCATTGCGGGTAAGCAAGGGGATCGGGGACTACTGTTTAAACCATGGATTTCGGGCAGATTTTCTTGTTGCGTCGCAGCAAAACCTGCCCGCCAACTTCAGGTATCACTTTAACTTCGCTGCCCAATCCCAAACCCCGTCGCGGAGTTTTCAAAATATCCACAAAATCTGTGGATAAGTCTGTGAATGGATCGTGGGCGCGTTCACTAAGTGACGGTCGCACAAGGATTTTCAGTGCGCCGCACGAACTTTGGGCAAATTTATAAC
>DATIUN010000257.1:0-11013 GCA_035466795.1 Azonexus sp.
TTTCCTGAAGAAAACACTTGTCAAGACGGCGGGTATTCGGATATATGGAGATTTTGTCGGGATGTGGCTCAGCCTGGTAGAGCACTGCGTTCGGGACGCAGGGGTCGCAAGTTCGAATCCTGTCACTCCGACCAATTGGAACCCCTGTAACTCGTTGAGTTACAGGGGTTTTTCAGTTTTGGTCAAGTGGATGTGCGCGTGCCAGTGCTTTAGGCGCGCTAAACCGATGCCTTCGAGATCGGGCAGCACTGCCATTGCACCGGTGAAATCATCGCGGCCCGTCCAGAAACCTTCCGTCACCAGCACCGGGATGCCTGCACCCAGCGCAGCACACACGCCATTCTTCGAATCCTCGATGGCGAGGGATCGCCCGGTAGTCCCGGCTGATTGAGCACCCAGCGGTAGATGTCGGGTGCGGGCTTGTTGGCCGTTGCCTGTTCTCCAACGCCGATCACCTCGAAGCAATTTGCCGGACGATCGGCCAGAGTGATGGCGAGCAGCACGTCGACATTGGCCCGGGAGGTGGTGGTGGCGATGTGCCCCCTCGGTGTCCGCCAGCGTGCCGTCGACGTCAAAGATCACCGCTTTCAGGGTCGTCGCATGACGCCAGCGTAATTCCGCGGCAGGCGACCGCCGTTCCGATTCATGAGTCTTGCCTCGCCTGAAGATGCAACCGTGCTTCCAGTTCCTCGGCCATCAGCAGCAGTGCCTTTTTGCGGATCTTGGCCGCACCCTGATGGTAGTCGCGCACGGTGCAGGTTACCGGCTCGTGCAAGGCGGACCGGCCGGCGTCCTGAAAATCTGCCCAGCATAAAACGGGCATGTCGTACAGGCTGGAATCGACCAGCACCCATTCCCGCTCGTCTAGCAGCATGGACATTGGCGGCAAGTCTTCCATGCCGAAGCAGGTCGGCCGACGGTAGCGCATCCAGTAGCGCCGCCAGACATTCCATACCGCGGCCGGTATGCTCG
Source organism: Azonexus sp. (assembly GCA_035466795.1). GTDB lineage: Bacteria > Pseudomonadota > Gammaproteobacteria > Burkholderiales > Rhodocyclaceae > Azonexus. Next base: position 973 of record DATIUN010000257.1, read on the forward strand.
AAGGGTACTCGTTGAGGGCGGGACAGTCGCGCAGGCGTTCGTACATGGCCAGCCGGTCTCTTCACTCATCCTCGCCCAGTTCAGGATCCCAGCCCTTTGACCGCGCCCTCCGGATTGCATGGTCATAGAGTTCGCCATGCCGCTTGAGCAAGTCCGGCGGCAAGCGGCTGGGCAAGTTGCTGTACTTGTCCCATTCACCCTGAACCTGTTCCATCAGGTTCTGCATTCGGCTGCCCGGCCAGCCAGTGCAATCTTCCGACTCCGGAATCAGGCCGAAGAGCCAGCCATCCAGCACGATGCGCCCCAGTTGCGTGAGGCCGTGCTTGTCGCTGTTCAACCCCGGGTAAGTGTTTTCCATGGTCTTTCCTATCGGGTAAGGCCGGCATACAGCAGCGGCAGTTTCTCGGGCAGGCGCTGGACATGATCCACCACCATGTAGTTCTTCTGGCCAAATATCCGCGAGACGTAATTGTCGGCGCGCGGATCGAGGCTCATGCAGTAGGTGGTGACACCCAGTTTAGCCACTTCCTCGACAGCTTTCTTGGTGTCGTAACGCAGGTATTGCGGGTCGCGTACATCCACGTCGGCCGGCTCGCCATCGGTAATGACGATCAGCAGCTTCTTGGCCGAACGTTGCAGTTGCAAATGATGACCGGCATGTCGAATCGCCGCGCCCATGCGGGTAGACAGTTGCCCGGTCATGCCGGCGAGTTTTGCCTTGGGCGTTTCATCCCAGTGCTGGTCGAAGTCCTTGAAGCGGTAATACTCGACATCGTGGCGGCCGTCCGAGCAGAAGCCGTGAATGGCGAACGGGTCACCGACCTTGTTGATCGCATCGGCCAGCAGGACGCAGGCCTGCTGGGTGAGTTCGCGCACCGAATACTCCTGATCCTGTACTTTCTCATTGGTCGACTCGGACAGGTCGAGCAGCACCAGGATCGAGAAGTCGCGGGTCTTGCGCACGCTGCGCATCATGATGCGCGGATCGGGCTGATTGCCCAGGCGAATATCGGTGAAGCTGGCGATCGCCGCATTGATGTCGATCTCGTCGCCATCCTCGAGCCGCCGGATGCGTTGCACTCCCTGCGGCTGCATGGCATCGAGCAGGAACTTCATGCGATGGATCTCGCGCTTGTACTGCGCGGTGATGCCTTCGATGATCGCCAGGTCGCCGGACTTGGCGCGCTTTTCCAGCACGGTGGCCCAGGCGGGACGCTCGAGCTGGATCTGGTAATCCCATTCGGAATAATGGAAGGGATCGGAGACCGGTTCCTTGCCTTCCAGTTCGTTGAAACTCTTGCCATTGCTCTCGTCGCCGATGTTCTCGTAGGGGAACAGCTCCGTGCCGAGCACCCAGATTTCCTCGGCATCATCGCCGGCCGTCTCGACATCGATCTCGTTGGCCATCTCCATCACATTGACATACTTGCGTACCTGCTTGATGGACTCGTAACCTGCACCGGCGGCCTTGTTGAAATCGAATTCCTCGAATTCCCAGAAATAGCGGTTGTCGTCGCGATAGGGGGCGGTGAGGAGATCGGTACGCGGATTGAATGGAATTCGTTTCTGGCTGAAGCTGTGCGCGAGCTGGACGCCGATTTCCCATGAAGTCAGGTTGCTATCGAGTTTGTCCTGCGCGAGGGCGAACAGCGCGCGGGCCTCGACGATCCACGGCTCGTTGTCCTGGTAGCTGTCGTCGAGCAGGGCACGGGCAAGGCGGTTGAGATAGTCGCCCATGTTGCCCTTCATCTCGGGCGTGGCCGTGTGCAGCTTGCTCCAGAGTTGCTTGAGACCGGGGAAGCGCCGGATCGACAGGGCTTCCACCCGCGCATCCTCGATGACGCCGATCACCGCCATCTGCATGGGATTGAGCGCTTCGGCGGAGATCGGCAGCTTCGTCTCGACCACGTGGGCGGCGCTATGGGCGGCGGTGGCGCGATAGAGTTCAAGACCGGACACCGGCTCCTGCCCCTCGACCGCGAAATCGTCGAACGCATCCGGTACGTGCAACAGGTAATCCTCGATGTAAGGGCGGTAGCCTTCGCGGGTTTCAAAGTCGCCCGATGTAGGACGCATGAAGAAGTCGCGGGCCCACAGCGCGCGCAGATACATGTTGATGCGCCGCTGCACATCGACCAGCAGGGTGCCCTTGCGCTCCTTCTGCAGCATCGCCAGCGACTCCTTGGAATCGAGGCTGAAATAGCGGATCTGCTCTTCGTAGTTGGTGCGGTGTGCATGCGCGCCCCACAGCGCCCAACGGCGCAGGCCGCCGAGGGTGAGGTGCTGGAACAGCACCTCGAGCTTGTCCAGCATCGGCCGCACGCCGCGCGGCGCTTGCGCGATCAGGGTATTGATGAACCGCAGGTACTTGATGAAGAGTTCGGCATCGCCCAGACGATTGGCGGCGGTGGCCGAGGTGGCGAGCAGCAGTTCGATCACCGCCCCCGAGGTGCGCGAGGCCAGTTCCAGGGACGCGGTGGCCAGGTCGCCGACGACGTCCTCGCCGACCTCCTTGGCGACCATCGGCGCTTCTTCGATCCAGGTTTCAACCAGCGAGTCGCCCTTGCCCAATCCGCGAATGGCGGCCGCACCCTTCAGGTAGTTGTCCAGGCCGCGCGGCGAGAATACCTTGGTCGCTTCATGCCAATTGGCCCGCAAGGCATCCTGGCTGTGCGGCGACAGGTCCTCCAGCAATTCGGCGTAGTCAGCAAGATTGAACGACATGGCAAGCGAGCCTTAGAAGAAGGTGGTTACCGCGGCATCCAGCGCATCGCGCATGTCGGGATCGTCGGTGATCGGTCGTACCAGCGCGACACGGCAGGCGGCCTGCGGGTTCACGCCCTTGGCAATCAGGCTGCCGGCGTAGATCAGCATGCGGGTGGACAGGCCTTCGTCGAGGCCGTGGCCCTTGAGGTTGCGCGAACGCTCGGCGATCGACACCAGCTTGCCAGCCATGTCGGCGCTGGCGCCAGATTCATGCGCCACGATCTCGGTCTCGATGGCGTGCTCGGGATAGGTGAAATCCAGGCCGCCGAAACGCTGCTTGGTCGACTGTTTCAAGTCCTTCATCAGCGACTGATAGCCGGGGTTGTAGGAAATAACGATCTGGAAGTCGGGGTGGGCGTGGACCAGTTCCCCCTTCTTTTCCAGGGGCAGCACGCGACGGTTGTCGGTCAGCGGGTGGATCACCACGGTCGTGTCCTGGCGCGCCTCGACTACTTCGTCGAGGTAGCAGATGGCACCGTGCCGCGCGGCGATGGCCAGCGGACCGTCCTGCCACTCGGTGCCCTGGGCGGAGAGCAGAAAGCGGCCGACCAGGTCGGAGGCCGTCATGTCCTCGTTGCAGGCCACGGTGATCAGCGGCTTGTTCAGCTTGTGCGCCATGTATTCGACGAAGCGGGTCTTGCCGCAGCCGGTCGGGCCCTTGAGCATCATCGGCATGCGCACGGAGTAGGCCGCTTCGAACAACTCCACCTCGTCGGCGACGGCGCGATAGTAGGGTTCCTGGGTGATGCGATATTGATCGACGATATTGCTCATACGGGGCTCCTTGATAAGAACGTGGATTTGTCCACGCATAGCGCGCGAATCTACGGGCGCGCTATGCGTCGGCAAACACCCGGCTAACAAAAAGCCCCCACTGCGCTTGCCGCGCAGCGGGGGCCAGGTACAGCCAACCGCCGCGCGACTTAAACCGTCTTGCCGCGGAAGATCACCATGGAAGCACCTTGCGACTGCTTGAAGTTGTCGTAACCGACCAGCCGCACGTGGTTATTGGGGTTGGCCTTGTGGCAGGCTTCGGCTTCAGCCAGTACACGATCCACGTCGGTTTCGCCGAACATCGGCAGCTTCCACATGTACCAGTAGGAGTCCATAAGGTACTCGGGTTCGGTGTGCTCGATGGCCGGGTTCCAGCCCTTCTTGACCAGATACTCGACCTGCTTGCGGATGCTCGCTGCGTCCATGGCGGGCAGGTAGGAGAAGGTTTCGAACTTCCGGCTGGCAGGGTCGGAAAGGCGGGAGCTGTAATCCATGACTTCTGACATTTGATTTCCTTTCGAATTGGGTTGAGCGTGGGTTGGCTTGACGTCGGCTTACTTGTGGGCGACGTCAAGCTTGTCGACGGTGTCGAACTCGAACTTGATCTCTTTCCAGGTTTCCATGGCGATCTTCAGCTCGGGCGAGTTTTTGGCGGCTTCGGTCAGGACGGTCTTGCCTTCCTTCTCGACGGCGACGCCCTTGTTGCGCGCTTCGACGCAGGCTTCCAGCGCGACGCGGTTGGCGGCGGCGCCGGCAGCGTTGCCCCATGGGTGGCCGAGCGTGCCGCCACCGAACTGCAGCACCGAGTCGTCACCGAAGATGGTGACCAGCGCTGGCATGTGCCAGACGTGGATGCCGCCGGAGGCGACGGGCAGCACGCCGGGCATGGAGCCGAAGTCCTGGTCGAACATGATGCCGCGACTGCGGTCTTCCTTGATGAAGTCGTCGCGCATGATGTCGATCCAGCCCAGGGTCGCGTCACGGTCGCCTTCCAGCTTGCCGACGACGGTGCCGGAGTGCAGGTGGTCGCCGCCGGACAGGCGCAGGCACTTGGTCAACACGCGGAAGTGGATGCCGTGGTGCGGGTTGCGGTCGAGCACGGCGTGCATGGCGCGGTGGATGTGCAGCAGCATGCCTTTGTTGCGGCACCAGTTGGCCAGGCCGGTGTTGGCGGTGAAGCCGCCGGTCAGGTAGTCGTGCATGATGATCGGGGCGCCGATCGACTTGGCGTACTCGGCGCGCTTGTACATCTCTTCCGGCGTCGGCGCGGTCACGTTCAGATAGTGGCCCTTGCGCTCGCCGGTTTCCCGCTGCGCCTTCTCGGTCGCTTCCTGGACGAAGTCGAAACGCTGCTTCCAGCGCATGAAGGGCTGGCTGTTGACGTTCTCGTCGTCCTTGGTGAAGTCGAGACCGCCGCGCAGGCACTCATACACGGCGCGGCCGTAGTTCTTGGCGGACAGGCCGAGCTTTGGCTTGATGGTGCAGCCGAGCAGCGGACGACCATACTTGTTCATGATGTCGCGCTCGACCTGGATGCCGTGCGGCGGTCCGCCGCAGGTCTTGACATAAGCAATGGGGAAGCGCACGTCCTCGAGACGCAGGGCGCGCAGCGCCTTGAAGCCGAAGACGTTGCCGACCAGCGAAGTCAGCACGTTGACGATCGAACCTTCTTCGAACAGGTCGATCGGATAAGCCACGAAGGCGTAGAAGCAGGTGTCGTCGCCGGGCACGTCCTCGATCCTGTAGGCGCGGCCCTTGTAGTAATCGAGATCGGTCAGCAGGTCGGTCCACACCGTGGTCCAGGTGCCGGTGGACGACTCGGCGGCGACGGCAGCGGCCACTTCTTCGCGCGCCACGCCCGGCTGCGGGGTGACCTTGAAGCAGGCGAGGATGTCGGTGTCCTTCGGGGTATATTCCGGGGTCCAGTAGGTCTGGCGATATTCCTTTACGCCAGCGTTGTAAGTCTTTACGGCCATTCGTCTCTCCTTTACGTTATCGGAAATCTCGCCCGACGGGATTCGGGTTGACCGCAGTATGGGCAAATGTGACAATAAGCAAAACTGAATAGTATTTATACAAATAATTTACTTGAGTGTATTTATGCATGTCAGCCTGCGGCAGGTTCAGATTTTCGAGGCAGTCGCCCGCGCCCTCTCCTACACGCGCGCCGCCGAGGAACTTCACCTCACGCAACCCGCTGTCTTTACCCAGATCAAGCAACTGGAAGACAGTATCGGATTGCCGCTTCTGGAGCGTATCGGCAAGCGCCTGTACCTGACCGACGCCGGTCACGAAACGCTCGCCACCTGCCGCGACATACTCGGCGGGTTGGAGCGACTGGAGATGCGCCTGGACGACCTGCAAGGGCTAAAACGTGGCCGCCTGCGCGTTGCCATGGTCACGACTGCGAAGTATCTGGTGCCACGTCTGCTCGGCGAGTTCTGCGTGCAATATCCCGGCATCGAGGCGTCGCTGATCGTAACCAACCGGGAAAAGCTGCTGGCGCGCATTGCGAACAACGAGGACGACCTCGCGATTCTCGGCGCTCCCCCCGAAGGGATGGACGTCGTGGCGACCCCCATCGCCGACAATCCGCTGGTGGTGATTGCCCGCAAGGATCATGCGCTGGCCCGCTGCAAACGGATTCCGCTGGCCCGCATCGCGGAGGAACCATTCATCGTGCGCGAAACCGGGTCGGGCACCCGCCTGGCAGCCGAGCGTTTTTTTGCCGAACATCGATTGTCGCTCAAGGTGCGCATGGAACTTGGCAGCAACGAGGCGATCAAGCAGGCCATCGCCGGGGGCCTCGGGGTTTCCGTGCTGTCACAACACACGCTTGCCCTCGATGGCGTGGGTGGCCTGCTTCAGCCGCTCGATGTCGCCGGTTTTCCCCTGCGGCGCAAATGGTATGTCGCCTATCCTGCCGGCAAACACTTGTCCGCCGTCGCGGAAGCCTTCCTTGCCCATTTGTTGGAGCGCAAGGAGGACGAAGAGGCTTTGCCGGCGTGACGGCTTGCGCGCAATGAGTTCCAAATGTTTTTTTGTTTGGCTGGTGTGTTCGTTGATCGGGACTCGCCGTGGATGCACAATCCTCGTCCCCGGCCTTTGCGCTACCATTGACCGATGAAACGACAAGTCGCCTTTCTTCTGTTCCTTGCCACCTTGACCGGCTGCGCGCTCAAGCCGACGTGGCACTGGGAAAAACCCGGTGCCAGCGATCAGGAGTATTCATTCGACCTGAACCAGTGCAAGGCGGCGACCTACTCTGACGCGTCAGGTTTCGTCACCAACGAATCGGTTCGTCGCATGTTTTCCTGCATGGAACGCAAAGGTTGGTCGAGAGTGGAAAACTGAGGGCGGTTTCTCTCTGAAACTGTCCCTGCCACCCAATATTCGGGCCTGGTCGGGCGGCAAAATCCATTTTTCGTTCAGTGCAAGAAAAAACTCTTGGCGTGTCGACTTGAAATTCGGGTGATGCGTCCTTATTATTAGCACTCGCCGGCAATGAGTGCTAACAACAGCCTCGTCCGATTCCGGGGTTGCCCCGACCAATTTCAATTTTGTGAACCACGAGGAGTCCTCTCTATGAAAATCCGTCCTTTGCACGACCGTGTAATCGTCAAGCGCGTCGAAGCCGAGCGCACCACTGCTTCCGGTATCGTCATCCCTGATTCTGCCGGCGAAAAGCCGGATCAGGGCGAAGTTCTGGCCATCGGCCCGGGCAAGCGCGACGACAACGGCAAGCAGATTGCCCTCGACGTCAAGGTGGGCGACCGTGTTCTGTTCGGCAAGTATGCCGGCCAGGCCGTCAAGGTCGATGGCGAGGAAGTCCTCGTCATGCGTGAAGAAGACATCATGGGTGTCCTGCAGAAGTAATTCTCGCGGTCGACGTTCAAAACAGATCAAATTTCAGGAGCTATTAAATGGCAGCTAAAGAAGTCAAATTCGGTGATTCCGCCCGCGCCCGCATGGTCGAAGGCATCAACATCCTGGCGGATGCCGTCAAGGTCACCCTCGGTCCGAAAGGTCGCAATGTCGTGCTCGAGCGTTCCTACGGCGCCCCGACCGTGACCAAGGACGGCGTTTCCGTCGCCAAGGAAATCGAACTGAAGGACAAGTTCGCCAACATGGGCGCCCAGATGGTCAAGGAAGTCGCTTCCAAGACCTCGGATATCGCCGGTGACGGCACCACGACCGCGACGGTTCTGGCTCAATCCATCGTCCGCGAAGGCATGAAGTACGTTGCCGCCGGCATGAACCCGATGGATCTCAAGCGCGGTATCGACAAGGCCGTGATCGCCACCATCGCCGAACTGCAGGCTTTCTCCAAGCCATGCACGACGACCAAGGAAATCGCCCAGGTTGGCGCCATTTCGGCCAACTCCGATTTCGACATCGGCGAAATCATCGCCAATGCCATGGAAAAGGTCGGCAAGGAAGGCGTCATTACCGTTGAAGACGGCAAGTCCCTGGCCAACGAACTCGACGTCGTCGAAGGCATGCAGTTCGACCGCGGCTACCTGTCCCCGTACTTCATCAACAACGGCGACAAGCAGCAGGCGCTGATGGAAAACCCGTTCGTCCTGCTCTTCGACAAGAAGATCTCCAACATCCGCGATCTGCTGCCGATCCTCGAACAAGTCGCCAAGGCCGGCCGTCCGCTGCTGATCATCGCCGAAGATGTCGATGGCGAAGCGCTGGCTACGCTGGTCGTCAACAACATCCGTGGCATCCTCAAGACCGTTGCCGTCAAGGCCCCGGGCTTTGGCGATCGTCGTAAAGCGATGCTCGAAGATATCGCCATCCTGACCGGCGGCACCGTCATCGCTGAAGAGACTGGCTTGTCCCTCGAAAAGGCTGTCCTCAAGGATCTGGGCCAGGCCAAGCGCATCGAAGTTTCCAAGGAAAACACCATCATCATCGATGGCGCCGGCGAAGCCGCATCGATCCAGGCACGCGTCAAGCAGATCCGCATCCAGATCGAGGAAGCGACTTCCGATTACGACAAGGAAAAGTTGCAGGAGCGTGTCGCCAAGCTGGCTGGCGGTGTGGCCGTCATCAAGGTCGGCGCCGCCACCGAAGTCGAAATGAAGGAAAAGAAGGCGCGCGTTGAAGACGCCTTGCACGCCACCCGTGCTGCCGTGGAAGAAGGTATCGTCGCCGGCGGCGGCGTTGCCCTGATCCGTGCCCGTGCTGCCGTTGGCAAGCTCAAGGGCGACAATCACGACCAGGACGCCGGTATCAAGATCGTTCTGCGCGCCATGGAACAGCCGCTGCGTGAAATCGTCGCCAATGCCGGTGACGAGCCGTCCGTGGTCGTCGACAAGGTCCAGCGTGGCAAGGGTAACTACGGTTACAACGCTTCCACTGGCGAATACGGCGACATGGTCGAAATGGGCGTGCTGGACCCGACCAAGGTTACCCGCACCGCGCTGCAGAACGCTGCGTCTGTTGCTGGCCTGATGCTGACCACCGAGTGCATGGTTGCCGAGCTGGCTGAAGACAAGCCGGCCGGCGGCGGTATGCCCGACATGGGTGGCATGGGCGGCATGGGTGGTATGGGCGGCATGGGGATGTAATCCTGCCGGACTTGCTGTCTGCAAAAAGCCCCGCGTTTCTGCGGGGCTTTTTTTTGGTGGATCGAGGCGCACCTTATGACTTTTGTAACTGTCTGTAAGCTGAACGTAAGAACCGGAGGCTAGATTACGCTCCGCAGCAATGCCGCTACATACATTACGTGCTGAGGAGCCAACTAAATGCAAAACGTTCTCGATCGGGTTACAGCGAACCCGAAGTTCCTCGAGTTTGTTGCCATGCGCAACAGGTACTCGATCATCATGACCATCATCAGTGCCGCCGCTTACTACGGTTTCATCCTGCTGGTTGCTTTCGAAGGCCCGTGGCTGGGCACCAAGATCGGCCCTGGCATGACCACCAGTATCGGCGTGCCGATCGGGGTCGGCGTCATCGTCTTCACCATCATCCTGACCTGGATCTACGTGCGTCGTGCCAATGGCGAATTCGACGCGACCAATGAGGCGATCATCCATGAGGCTCAGAAGTAACATGAACATCAAACATCTTCTCGCAGCAGTAGCTGCCCTGGCCGTTGCCGGTGGCGCCATCGCCGCCGGTGCCGACCTCGGCAACACCGCCAAGCAGGCCACCAACTGGACGGCCATCGCCATGTTCGGCATCTTCGTCGCCGGCACCCTCTACATCACCAAGTGGGCAGCCGGCAAGACCAAGACGGCGGCAGACTTCTACACCGCCGGCGGTGGCATCACCGGTTTCCAGAACGGCCTAGCGATCGCCGGCGACTACATGTCCGCCGCGTCCTTCCTGGGTATTTCCGGCCTTGTGTTCGCCAACGGCTTCGACGGCCTGATCTTCTCGATCGGCTGGCTGGTCGGCTGGCCCGTCATCACCTTCCTGATGGCCGAGCGCCTGCGCAACCTGGGCAAGTTCACCTTCGCCGACGTCGCTTCCTACCGCTTCGCC
>DATIUN010000258.1:0-2383 GCA_035466795.1 Azonexus sp.
CAGAGTGCGGGAACGGATAATCCGAGTGTTGTCTCCTACGGCGCCGAGGGGCCACGTTGGCCGGTGAATGGTTTATATCTGGCGCATAACACGCTGGTCAACGACAATTACACTGGAACTTTTCTGGCTGTGAGGGCCGAGAGGTTTCCGGGGGGTATCGATGTCTGGGCGATCAACAATCTGACGGTCGGAAATGGCGACGTCAATCGTCCGGCGCAAGGCCGGTTCGAGGGAAACCGCTCGGCGGGACGAGGGGAGCTGATTGAATATGGCGGATTGCCCTTGCGCCTGACCAATACGTCGCCACTTCGGGGTTCGGTTCGTCCGCCGGGCAGCAGCGGGGCGGTTGACCTGCTGCCAAGCGCCGAATTCACCTATCCGGTCGGTACGCGAAAGGTCCGGGTAAGCAGTTCGTTGTCTCCCGGGGCGTTCCAGTAGACGTCAGACCGGTATTTCCCGGAATGGTTACGGCGGCGTTGTTGCCGGCGGCGCGCCGATTTTTTCCAATGCTTGCAGTGCATGCAGGACGTCCGCCATTCGCGTAGAATTCTGCGCTGGCTGCGCGGCATTTTGCCGGGTATGCATTTTGAAAGGCGACGATGAAGCGCGTTGACGATTTCCGCTTGCAGTTGGGCAAGCACGAGTTGGTGCCGATCATGATCGGCGGCATGGGCGTCGACATCTCCACCGCCGATCTGGCGCTGGAAGCTGCCCGTCTCGGTGGCATCGGCCACATTTCGGACGCGATGATCAACACCGTTTCCGACCGTCGCTACGAAACCAAGTACGTCAAGGAAAAGCTCGCCCTATACAAGTACAACGTCAAGAACGAGGACAAGGCGGTGGTGCAGTTCGATCTTGGCACGGTCGTCGAAGCCACCCGTTTGCACATCGACGCGACGATGGCGCGCAAGCAGGGGTCGGGTCTGGTGTTCATCAACTGCATGGAAAAGCTGACGATGAATGCGCCGAAGGAAACCCTGCGCGTGCGCATGCGCACCGCGCTGGATTGCGGCATCGACGGCATTACGTTGGCAGCCGGGCTGCACCTCGGCTCGTTCGCGCTGATCGAAGATCACCCGCGCTTTCGCGACGCGAAGTTGGGGATCATCGTGTCCTCAGTGCGTGCGCTGGCGCTGTTCCTGAAGAAGAGCAGCCGCACCAATCGCTTGCCCGATTACATCGTCGTCGAAGGCCCGCTGGCCGGTGGCCACCTCGGCTTCGGCATGGATTGGGCGAAGTACGACCTGGCGACCATCGTCGCCGAGGTCATGGCGCATCTCAAGAGCGAACACTTGGACATTCCGGTCATCCCGGCGGGCGGCATCTTCACCGGCAGCGATGCGGCGGCATTTCTCGAAAGCGGCGCAGCGGCGGTTCAGGTCGCCACGCGGTTCACGGTTTCCGAAGAGTGCGGACTACCGGCCGAGGTCAAGCAGGAATACTTCAAGGCCAACGAAGACGACATCGTGGTCAACGAGATTTCGCCGACCGGCTACCCGATGCGCATGATCAGGAGCAGCCCGGCGATCGGCGATGGCATTCGCCCCAACTGCGAGGCCTACGGCTACCTGCTCGACGCCAACGGCAAGTGTTCCTACGTCACCGCCTACAACCGCGAGGTCGCGGCGCACCCGGGAGCGCGCAAGGTCAAGGTCATGGACAAGACCTGCCTATGCACGCACATGCGCAATTTCGACTTGTGGACCTGCGGCCAGTTGACCTGGCGGCTCAAGGATACGACGCACCGCCTGGCCGACGGCAGCTACCAGATACTCTCAGCCGAGCACATCTTCAAGGATTACCAGTTCAGCACCGACAACAAGGTCGCGCTGCCGTAGGCAGCGGCGCTTCGTCGCAGAATTTACGGGCGGCACTGGCGATGAATATCGAACTGATTGGTCTCCTTGTCATTTTTGCGCTGATCGCGTTCATCGTCATCAAGTCGCAATAAGCACCGGTGATTGCAGCGGCGTCATCCAGCCAGGGCGCGCCAGCATCGCCGCGAACGCGCCGGATACCGGTGCCGCGATCCGCATGCGCTGGCCGCTCGCCGGATGGTTGAAGCGTAGTTCGGTGCACGCCAGCAGCAGCCGGTGACAGTCGAATTCGTCGGCGAAGAAGCGGTTGTGCCGACCCTTGCCATAGGTTGCGTCGCCGATGATCGGGTGAGCGATATGCTTCAGGTGGCGGCGCAACTGGTGCCGGCGGCCGGTCAGCGGTTCCAGTTCGAGCAGGGCGTAGCGGCTGGTCGGGTAACGGTCGACCGCTACCGGCAGCTCGATTTCAGCCAGTTTGCGGTAATGCGTCAGCGCCGGCTGTGCTTCCGCACTGCTCTGCTCACCCCGAAACAGGTAAGCGTCGCGCTGGCGGCTGAGCGGGT
>DATIUN010000259.1:0-6873 GCA_035466795.1 Azonexus sp.
AAATCAAAGAACCGCCGCGGCGGTTCTTTTTCATTCCGGCACCGGCAACCCTGCCCTTCTATTCCTTGGCGGTGGTGGTACCTGCCTTCGGCTTGCGGCTCCGCGGCGTGCGCGCCCGCTTTGCCGCTGGCGTTCCTGCATCCGGCGCCGTCACCGACGCCTCGGCAAGCACCGCTGACTCTGCCGATGCCGTTACCGCCTCCGGCTTCGGACGGCGACCACCGCGACGCGGCTTGGCCGGCTGAGCCTCCTCGCCAGCTGCGGCGACGGGCACGGCAACCGCCGCCGGCATCTCGACGGACACCGCCTCGCTTGCCAAACCTGACTCTGCCGGCGACCTGTCCTTGCGCGAGCGGCGGCCGCCACCCCGGCGACGGTTGGTCGCCGGCTTCTCGGTTTCGCCGGCCACGGCGGTTTTGGCCTCCCCAGGCACGTCGACCGCGACTGGTTCGCCAGAAACATCGGGCGCCTCGGAATCACCTTCGTCGATCGGCACCGGACGCGGCGCGACCCGCGTCACGTAGGCACCCGACTTGTCGTCCCGCCCGAAACCGAGGAGTCCCCGGTTGGCAGCCTCCTCGAGCAGGTTGCCGAAGCTGCGGAAGCCGAAATAGGTCTCGTTGAAGCCCGGATTGCGCCGCTTGATGACTTCCTTGAGCACCGAGGCCCAGATGCGCTCGGTATCGCCACGGTCGGCGATGAGGTCGGCGAAAGTCGCGGCAGCCAGTTCGACGGCCTTGGCCTTGCGCGCTTCCAGCTTCTCGCCACGATTCTGTTCTTCTTCCGGCGTCCGCCGCGGCGCCGCCTCGCGGCTTTCGCGGCGCCCGCCATTGCGCTCGCGCACCAGATCGTCGTAATAGATGAATTCGTCGCAGTTGGCGATCAGCAGGTCGGAACACGACTGCTTGACGCCGACGCCGATCACCCGCTTGGCGTTCTCGCGCAGCTTGGAAACCAGCGGCGAAAAATCGGAATCGCCGCTGATGATGACGAAGGTGTCGACGTGCGACTTGGTGTAGCACAGGTCGAGCGCATCGACGACGAGGCGGATGTCGGCTGAATTCTTGCCGGACTGCCGTACGTGCGGGATTTCGATCAGTTCGAAATTGGCCTCGTGCATCGCCGACTTGAAGCCCTTGTAGCGCTCCCAGTCGCAATAGGCTTTCTTGACGACGATGCTGCCCTTGGCCAGCAGGCGTTCGAGCACTGGCTTGATGTCGAACTTCTCGTACTGGGCATCGCGCACGCCGAGCGCGACGTTCTCGAAATCACAGAAAAGCGCCATGCTGGCGGTATCGGGTGCGGCCATGAAATGCTTTCGAATTGAAGAGGGGAGAGTATAGCGCCGAAGTTAATCGACCGGCTTCGGCGCTTTTTTAGCACACATCAAAGCCCCCTGCCCGCCCGGCCAACTAGCATCGGACCGCCAAACAATTTCCGAAAAGGGGGAAAAACGATGAGTGGCGCTTTCACCAAATCGATGGCGCGGAACATTTTTTTCGGGGGGACGATCTTTTTCTTCCTGTTGTTCCTTGCGCTGTCATTCGATACCCATTCGCAACTTCCAAAACGCGACATGCGGGCCAACATCACGCCGCAGATCGCCGAAGGCAAGAAGCTCTGGGAGGTCAATAACTGTATCGGTTGCCACACCCTGCTGGGTGAAGGCGCCTACTTTGCTCCCGAGCTGGGCAACGTGGTCGTCCGTTATGGCGACGAGGGCACCAAGGCCTTCATCCAGAGCCGTCCGAAGGAGGGCATCCCGGGTCGCCGCAGCATGCCGCAGTTCAACTTCACCGACGAGCAGCTGAATGCCATCGTGGCCTTCCTGAAGCACGTCAATTCGATCAACACCGCCAGCTGGCCGCCTAACAGCCAGGGCTGATCGAGAGGAGAGAACTGATCATGCAATTCAAATCGCAAGCGGTTGCAAAACCCTACTTCATCGCGGCAATCGGCCTCTTCGTCGGTCAGATCCTGTTCGGCCTCATTCTTGGCCTGCAGTATGTGATCGGCGACTTCCTGTTCCCCGCCATTCCGTTCAACGTGGCCCGCATGGTCCACACCAACCTGCTGATCGTGTGGCTGTTGTTCGGCTTCATGGGCGGCGCCTACTACATGATCCCGGAAGAATCCGAGACCGAACTGTTCAGTCCGAAACTGGCGCTGCTCATGTTCTGGATCTTCCTGGTCGCCGGCGCGCTGACCATCGTCGGCTATCTGGCCGTGCCTTACGCGACGCTGGCTGAACTGACCGGCAACAACCTCCTCGAAACGATGGGTCGCGAGTTCCTCGAACAGCCGCTGCCGACCAAACTCGGCATCGTCATCGTGGCGCTCGCCTTCCTGTTCAACATCACCATGACGGTGCTGAAGGGCAAGAAGACCGCCATTTCGATCGTCTTGCTGATCGGCTTGTGGGGCCTCGCCGTCTTCTTCCTGTTCTCCTTCTACAACCCGGTGAACGTCGTTCTCGACAAGTTCTTCTGGTGGTGGACGGTGCACCTCTGGGTCGAAGGCGTGTGGGAACTGATCCTCGGCTCCTTCCTCGCCTTCGTGCTGATCAAGACGACCGGTGTCGACCGTGAAGTGATCGAAAAGTGGCTCTACGTCATCGTCACCCTGACGCTGATCACCGGCATCATCGGTACGGGTCACCACTACTTCTGGATCGGCACACCCGAATACTGGCAGTGGTGGGGTTCCATCTTCTCCGCACTGGAGCCGATTCCGTTCTTCGCCATGACCGTGTTTGCCTTCAACATGGTGAACCGTCGCCGTCGCGAGCATCCGAACAAGGCTGCCGTGCTGTGGGCGCTGGGCACCGGTGTGATGGCTTTCCTCGGCGCTGGCGTGTGGGGCTTCCTGCACACCCTGGCCCCGGTCAACTTCTACACGCACGGCACGCAGATCACCGCCGCCCACGGCCACATGGCCTTCTATGGTGCCTACGCCATGGTCAACCTGATGATGATCTCCTACGCCATGCCGATCCTCAACGGTCGCGCTGCGAACAGCAACAAGTCGCAGGTAATCGAGATGTGGTCGTTCTGGCTGATGACCGTGGCCATGGTCTTCATCACGCTGTTCCTGACCGCCGCCGGCATCCTGCAGGTGTGGCTGCAACGCGTTTCCGATGCGCCGCTGCCCTTCATGGTGGCGCAGGAAAAGATCGCGATGTTCTACTGGATGCGTGAATGGGCTGGCGTCGCCTTCCTGATCGGCCTCATCCTCTACATCGTCAGCTTCTTCGTTGGCGGCAAGGAAGAGAAAGCCGCATAAGGCAAAGTCGGGCAATACAAAACGGCGCGGATCGCAGGATCCGCGCCGTTTTTCATTTTGCTGTCCGGCAGGTAGCTTTTACCTACGACGTCATCCGGCATCAGGGCGCCGGCAGCAGCTCCTCGATGCCTTGCCAGTAGGCATCGGCCTTGCGCCGGCTGCCCATCGACGCCATCAACTCACGGTGCTTCTCGGCCAGTTTCCGCAGATCCTCGGTGGTCTGCGCCAGATCGACCTTGCCGGTCAGGCTGTCGGCATCCGGCCCGAAAATCTCGTGCAGGCTGCGGATCATGAAGCGCTTCGCGGCGCCAATCCCGCTAACACTGCCCGTTCCCGGACTGGCCACCGCAGGACTGGCCGCCGCCGGCGCGGCTGTCACCGAGGCGGTGGACGCCGGCGCGGCTGCCGGCGCTGACACTGCCGCGCCACCGCCATCGACCGGGCCGATATACCCCTCGGTTTCGAGCAACTGCAGCAACTCGCCGCTGTTCGGGAACGCTGCGAGCTTTTCGAGCAACTGGGCGCCGGTCGACTTGCCGTCGATCATCAGCAGGAGCGAGCGCGCTCTGGCCGGAATGGCCTGGCTGCGCTGGGCGACCTCGGCGGCGCCTTTCTCTGTACGGGCATAATAGGATGCTGGTTTCATGAATCCCCCATGGTTTTATCCTTACGGACTGCTGCTAACCGCAGACCAGTCCGTTGATGTCGCAGATCACGCGCCGGGCGTAGGCAAGCGCGATCCATATCCAGAATAACAGGAAAAACGTGACGACCGGTATGTGACGATCGACGATCACGCGCGGAGTGATGCGACGAACCAGGCCGACAACCGGGCGGGTCACAATCTGGAACAGTTGGTAAATCGCATTTTTTTCCCGCCGGGCGCCGGCCAGGAGATAGAGGACGCCCTGCCCGAGCAGGAACAGGCCCGCGACCTCGACCAATGCGCGCAAAACGCTGACAACGAAAAGTTCTGTCGGTACCATGTGAAATTGACTCTCTGATTGTTGGAGATTCCGGTTCGTTGCGCTCCCGCGCATTTACGGAGAAAGCACATTCATGAATTACGATCACTGGCGCAATTATGCCCGCGGCTGGGTGTTTCATTTCATCGGCAAGCCGGATATCGCCTATGCCGCTTATGCGGAAGCCTTCCGCATCGATCCACGGGACGCGCGTCCGGCACGTCACCTCGCCGCGCTTTCCGCCGACCGGCAACGCTGGGACATGGCCGAGTCCTGGTTCGAGCAAGTGCTTGCCGTGCACCCCGAGGATGCCGATACCTGGTTCAACCTCGGTTTCGTTCGCGAGCACGCCGGCAAGGCAGAAGCGGCCATCGCCGCCTTTGGCGAAGCGGTGCGTCTCAAACCGGCGCAGGATCGCGCCTGGTATGGCAAGGGTCTGGCCCACGCGCGGCTCGGCCAGCACGATGCGGCGGCGGATGCGCTGCGCGAGGCGGCAAACCTGCAACCGATGAACGGCAATGCCTACTACCAGTGGGGTATGGCCCTGCATCACGCGCGCCGCCCCGACGAAGTAAAGGCAGTGGTTGAAAAACTGGTCAGCTTCGATCCGAAGCGCGCGAAGCAACTGGTGCAGGACACCGAACGTTCCGATCTGAGATACCTCATTCCCGAACTGCCTTTCTAGTACCAGCCGCGCGCCACCGCTGCGGGGGCTTGGGATTCAAGCAAGCGCGGTGTGACTTCTGGCCGTGGAGTGCTGGCCTTACGGTGCCGAAGCAACGGAGTGGAAACAAAAAACCGGCCCACATTTTCAGTATGGGCCGGCTCGAAATGCGGGGGTATTTCGCCCCCGTCAGACACCTTTGCTGCTTAAGCGGCGCTGGTGTTGATATCGCCCTCCAGGTTCGGGTAGCGCACGTGGTCGACCAGTTCCTGAACTTCCTTGCTCGGCGCCGGCGAGATCAGCGAACCGACGATGACGCCGATGAAGCCGAGCGGGATGCCGAAGATACCGGACGAGATCGGGTTGATGTCCCACCATTTCGGCGCGTTGACCCCGAAGAAGGGGTAAGTCATGTACATGTAGTACATGGTGACCCCTAGGCCGAGCGTCATGCCGAGGATGGCGCCGAGCTGGTTGGCGCGCTTCCAGAAGATGCCGCAGACAAGCGCCGGGAAGAACGCCGCCGCCGCCAGCGAGAACGCCGCACCGACCAGGAACAGGATGTCTCCCGGTTTCAGCGAGGTGACGTAGGCAGCGATCAGCGCAACCACCAGCAGCAAGCCCTTGGACACGGCCAGGCGGCGTACCGTCGGGGCGTTCGGGTCGATCATCTTGTAATAGACGTCGTGCGACAGCGCGTTGGCGATGGTCAGCAGCAGACCGTCAGCAGTCGATAGTGCCGCCGCCAGACCGCCGGCCGCCACCAGACCCGAGATCACGTAAGGCAGGCCCGCGATTTCCGGGGTCGCCAGCACGATCAGGTCGCCGCCGATAACGATTTCGGCGAGCTGCACGATGCCGTCCTTGTTGATGTCGGTGATCGACATCAGCGTCTTGTCCACCGCCGCCCAGTTGCTCACCCAGGCGGGCAGGCTGGCAAACGACGATCCGACTAGCGCGCTATAGACATCGAACTTGGCCAGGATGGCCAGGGCCGGCGCGGTGAAGTAGAGCAGGAAGATGAAGAACAGCGACCAGAACACCGAGCGGCGCGCCTCCTTGACCGAAGGCGTGGTGTAGAAGCGCATCAGGATGTGCGGCAGCGCGGCGGTACCCACCATCAGGCAGAAGATCAGCGCCAGTAAATTCTTCTTGGCGATGCCGCGCGACTTTTCCTGCTCCTCCGGCGTCTTGCCGCTGGCCGGGAACGGCTCGGCGTGTGCCTTGACCGGCGCGGCACGGGCAGCTGCGCCAGCCTTGTCCTTGGTCCACGCAGCCTTGGCCGCCGCCGCATCGGCCGGGAAGTCCTTGACCGCCTTTTCGGCAGCCTCGACCGCCTTGGCGTCGCCGGTGGCTTTCACCGCGTCCACCTTGTCCACCAGCTTTTGCTTCTCGCTGGTCAGGAAAGCCGGACCACCGTCGGCCAGGCCCTTGAGCTTGGCATCGGCGGCGGCGGCGCGCTCGCGGAAGATCGCGCGCACCGACTCCTCGGCGGCGCCCTTCGGCGTGTCCTTGTTGTTGAACTCCTTCTCCAGCGCGGTGACCTTGGGCAGTGCCGTCGTATAGGCGGAGATCTGCGGGATCGGGTTGCCGGTATGCATCACCGACAGCCACACCACCGGAATCATGTAGGCGACGATCAGGATGATGTACTGCGCGACCTGCGTCCAGGTCACCGCCTTCATGCCTCCGAGGAACGAGCAGACCAGGATGCCGCCGAGGCCGACGAAGACGCCGATGCCGAATTCCAGGCCGGTAAAGCGGCTGGTGATGAGGCCGACGCCGTAGATCTGCGCGATCACGTAGGTGAAGGAGCAGAGCACGGCGGCAAAGACGCCGATGGCACGGGGGATGTTGCCGCCGAAGCGGGCGCCGAGGAAGTCAGGGATGGTGAACTGGCCGAACTTGCGCAGGTAGGGCGCGAGGAACAGCGCCACCAGGCAGTAGCCGCCGGTCCAGCCC
>DATIUN010000260.1:0-20009 GCA_035466795.1 Azonexus sp.
AGTGCGAGGCCAATCCGACCGACAAGAAAAAGATCATGGTCCTTGGTGGCGGCCCGAACCGCATCGGCCAGGGCATCGAGTTCGACTATTGCTGCGTGCATGCCGCCATGGCCATGCGCGAAGACGGTTACGAGACCATCATGGTCAATTGCAACCCGGAAACCGTGTCCACCGACTACGACACCTCGGATCGCCTGTATTTCGAGCCTCTGACGCTGGAAGACGTGCTGGAAATTGTCGCCATCGAAAAGCCGGTCGGCGTCATCGTCCAGTACGGTGGCCAGACCCCGCTCAAGCTGGCGCTGGCGCTGGAAGCCAACGGCGTGCCGATCATCGGCACCAGCCCGGAATCGATCGACATCGCCGAAGACCGAGAACGCTTCCAGAAGCTGCTGCACGAGCTCGGTCTCAAGCAGCCGCCGAACCGCACGGCGCGCACCGAAGAGGATGCGCTGCGTCTGGCGCAGGAAATCGGCTATCCGCTGGTGGTTCGTCCGTCCTATGTATTGGGTGGCCGCGCCATGGAGATCGTTCATGAGCAGAAGGATCTCGAGCGCTACATGCGCGAAGCCGTCAAGGTTTCCCATGATTCGCCGGTGCTGCTCGATCGCTTCCTGAACGATGCCGTCGAGTGCGACGTCGATGCTTTGTCCGATGGCGACGAAGTCATCATCGGCGGCGTCATGGAACACATCGAGCAGGCCGGCGTGCACTCCGGCGACTCGGCCTGCTCGTTGCCACCGTATTCGCTGGGCAAGGGGGTGCAAGACGAATTGCGCCGCCAGACCAAGCTGATGGCCAAGGCGCTCAACGTCTGCGGCCTGATGAACGTCCAGTTCGCCATCAAGGACAACGATGTTTACGTGCTGGAAGTGAATCCGCGCGCTTCGCGCACCGTGCCTTTCGTTTCCAAGGCCACCGGCCTGCAACTGGCCAAGATTGCCGCGCGCTGCATGGCCGGGCGCAGCCTGAAGGATCAGGGCGTTACAAAAGAAGTCATCCCGCCGTATTTCTCGGTCAAGGAAGCCGTCTTCCCCTTCGTCAAGTTCCCCGGCGTCGATACCATTCTCGGTCCGGAAATGAAGTCGACCGGGGAAGTCATGGGTGTCGGCGTCACTTTCGCCGAGGCGTTTGTCAAGTCGCAGCTGGCGGCCAGCGTCAAGCTGCCACGCGCCGGCAAGGTCTTCCTGTCGGTCAAGGACAGCGACAAGGCCAAGGCCATCGAGATCGCCCGTCATCTGCACGAGGCTGGCTTCCACCTCGTCGCCACGCGTGGCACGGCACATGCCATCGAAGCGGCCGGCTTGCCGGTGCAGCCAGTCAACAAGGTGACCGAAGGGCGTCCGCATATCGTCGACATGATCAAGAACGAGGAAATCGCGCTGATTATCAACACCGTCGAGGAAAAGCGCGGGGCGATCAACGATTCGCGCTCGATCCGCACTTCCGGCCTGCAGGCGCGGGTGACGATGTACACGACGATCTGGGGTGCCGAGGCGGCGGCAGAAGGGATTCGCAGCCTTGGGGAACTTGTGGTGTATCCGATCCAGTCGCTGCACGAGCAGCTTCACTAAAACCAACCAGAACCGCCGGGCCGCCCCGAATGGGCGCCGGCGGTTTGCTTTTGCTGGAATAGAATATGAGTAAAGTTCCGCTGACCGTGGCTGGTGCCGAGAAACTGCGTGGTGAATTGCATCGCCTGAAGACGGTCGACCGCCCGGCGGTGATCGCGGCGATTGCCGAAGCACGTGCGCATGGCGATCTTTCCGAAAATGCCGAATACGACGCCGCCAAGGAACGCCAGGGCTTCGTCGAAGGGCGCATCAAGGAGGTCGAGGGCAAGCTCTCCAATGCGCAGATCATCGACCCCAGGCTGCTGGATGCCGACGGCCGTTGCGTCTTCGGCGCAACGGTGGAGCTCGAGGACCAGGATTCCGGCGAAGCGGTAACCTACCAGATTGTCGGCGAGGACGAGGCCGACATCAAGACCGGCAAGCTCTCGGTCGCCTCGCCCATGGCGCGCGCGCTGATCGGCAAGTACGCCGGCGACATCGCGCAGGTGCAGGCGCCGGGTGGTATTCGGGAATTCGAAATCATCGACGTTCGCTACGAGTAAGTACCGGTGCGCAAATTCTCCGAGGCCCTCTGGTTCATTGCCATCACGCTATGGGTGGGCGGTCTCTGGGTGATCGGTTACATTGCCGCGCCTGTGCTGTTTTCAAGCCTGGGTGACCGCCAACTTGCGGGGATAATTGCCGGCAAGCTGTTTTCGCTGATTGGCTGGATCGGCCTCGGAAGCGCTGCTTACCTGCTGCTGTTCCTCCTCGTACGCCAAGGCGGGCAGGCATTCAAGTCGGGCGTCTTCTGGCTGGTGTTATCAATGGGCTTGCTGGCGGCTATCAGCCAGTTCGGAATCCAGCCGCTGATGGCCCAGCTCAAGGCCGATGCCTTGCCGCGCGAGGTCATGGCCAGTGTGTTGCGCGACCGTTTTGCCGCGTGGCACGGAATTTCCAGCATTCTCTACCTGGTGCAGAGCCTGCTGGGTTTGTGGCTGGTCATCTGGGCCAACCGGGGAGCGAGGTAATCAGCCCTGAAAGCTGCGCTTGGATTTGCGCGACGCTGTGGCGGGGCGCCGGGATTTTGGGCTTTTCGGGACGTTGACCGGAGCCGCCTGGGCCGGGGCAGGGCGGTAAACCACCAGCAGTTTGCCGATATGCTGAACGGCGGCGGCGCCGAGTTCGCTGCAGATTTTTTCGAGATGGGCGATGCGGTCCTCACGACTGTCGCCATAGACACGAATCTTGATCAGTTCGTGGGCGTTCAGATTGACGTCGATTTCCTTGAGCACCGCCTCGGTGAGGCCGTTCTCGGCGATGGCGACGACCGGATTCAGGCTGTGGGCGCGGGCACGCAGTTCGCGGCGTGCGACAGACGATAATTGCAACATAGGAAGCCTTTCGAAAGCGGCATTTTACCCAATGAAGAGAACCAGAACCAGCAAAGCCTGGATGCGGGAGCACGTCAGCGACCCGTATGTTCAGCTCGCCAGGAAAGAAGGCTGGCGTTCGCGCGCCGCATTCAAGCTGATGGAAATCGACGACAAGGACAAGTTGCTGCGGCGCGGCGAGGTTGTCGTCGACCTCGGCGCGACCCCCGGCGGCTGGTCGCAGGTTGCCATGAAGCGGGTCGGTGACGGCGGCCTGGTGCTGGCGCTTGACCTGCTCGAAATGGAGCCGATTCATGGCGTCGAGTTCATTCAGGGGGACTTTCGCGAGGACGAGGTTCTCCGGAAACTGGAAGAAAAGCTGAATGGACGGCCGGTGGGGCTTGTAATGTCCGACATGGCCCCCAATATGTCAGGGGTACCGCTGGTCGATCAGGCGCGCGTGATGTACCTGGCCGAGCTTGGCCTGGAGTTTTCCAGGGCACACCTGAAACCGGATGGCGGTTTTCTGGTCAAAGTTTTTCAGGGGACGGATTACGAAGCGTTTCTCCGTTCGATGCGCGAGGTGTTCAAGACGGTTGCAGTGCGCAAACCGGATGCCTCGCGGGACAGAAGTGCCGAGCTTTATTTGCTCGGTCGTATATTGCGTTGAAAGTTGTGTATAAAATGACGTTTTTGTCGCTCGCAGTGGTACAAGGAGAGCAAGCTTGAACAACATGTTCAAAAATCTCGCAATCTGGCTGGTCATCGGTCTCGTGCTGATGACGGTGTTCAATCAGTTCAACACCCGGCAGGTCGCGCAAGGTTCGATCGAATACTCGCAGTTCCTCGATGAAGTCAAGCAGGGACGCATCAGCAAGGTGCTCATCGAGGGGCGTACGCTGAAGGGGACGACCACCGAAGGCAAGCGGATCACGTCCTATGCGCCGCCTGATCTGTGGATGGTCTCCGACCTGCTGAAGAATGGCGTCAAGATCGAAGCCAAGCCTGAAGAGGAGCAGTCCTTCCTGATGAATATCTTCGTCAGCTGGTTCCCGATGCTGCTGCTGATCGGTGTCTGGGTGTTCTTCATGCGCCAGATGCAGGGCGGTGGCAAGGGCGGTGCCTTCTCGTTCGGCAAATCGCGTGCCCGGATGACCGACGAAGCACAGAACACGGTGACCTTCGCCGATGTCGCCGGTTGCGACGAGGCCAAGGAAGAAGTGCAGGAGCTGGTCGATTTTCTGCGCGATCCCTCCAAGTTCCAGAAGCTCGGTGGTCACATTCCCAAGGGTGTGCTGATGGTCGGCAACCCGGGTACCGGCAAGACCCTGCTCGCCCGCGCGATCGCCGGTGAAGCCAAGGTGCCGTTCTTCAGCATTTCCGGTTCCGACTTCGTGGAAATGTTCGTCGGTGTCGGCGCCGCGCGTGTTCGCGACATGTTCGAGAACGCCAAGAAGCACGCGCCATGCATCATCTTCATCGACGAAATCGATGCGGTCGGCCGTCATCGCGGCGCCGGCCTCGGCGGTGGCAACGACGAGCGCGAACAGACGCTGAACCAGATGCTGGTCGAAATGGATGGTTTCGAGGGCCACGCCGGCATCATCGTGATCGCTGCGACCAACCGTCCGGACATCCTCGATCCTGCCCTGTTGCGTCCGGGACGCTTCGACCGTCAGGTGGTCGTGCCGTTGCCAGATATCCGTGGTCGCGAGGGCATCCTCAAGGTGCACATGCGCAAGGTGCCGATTGCCGGTGACGTCAAGGCCGACATCATCGCCCGCGGTACACCTGGTTTTTCCGGCGCCGATCTGGCCAATCTGGTCAACGAGGCGGCGCTGTTCGCCGCGCGCGGCAACAAGCGCCTGGTCGACATGGAGGATTTCGAGAAGGCCAAGGACAAGATCATGATGGGCGCCGAGCGCCGCAGCATGGTGATGTCCGAGGAAGAAAAGCGCAATACGGCTTACCATGAGTCCGGGCACGCCGTCATCGCCAAGCTGATGCCGAAATCCGATCCGGTGCACAAGGTCACGATCATCCCGCGTGGCCGGGCCCTGGGTCTCACCATGCAGTTGCCGGAGGAGGATCGCTATTCCTACGACCGCACCTACTTGATGAGCCGTATCGCTGTGCTGTTCGGCGGCCGCATCGCCGAAGAGTTGTTCATGGACCAGATGACGACCGGGGCCTCGAACGACTTCGAGCGCGCCACTTCGATGGCCCGCGACATGGTGACCCGTTACGGCATGTCGGATCTCGGTGTCATGGTTTATGGCGAGAACGAGGGCGAAGTCTTCCTTGGCCGCTCGGTGACCCAGCACAAGAACGTTTCGGAAGCGACGATGCAGAAGGTCGATGCCGAGATCCGCCGCATCGTGGATCAGCAGTACGCACTGGCGCGCAAGCTGCTGGAGGAGAATCGCGACAAGGTCGAAGCGATGACGCATGCCCTGCTCGAATGGGAAACCATCGATGCCGAGCAGATCGACGACATCATGGCCGGCAAGCCGCCGCGTCCGCCGAAGCCGTCGCAGAGTGCGCCGCGCCCGTCGGCGTCGAACGATTCGCCCGACGCCGAGCCGAGCGCGCCGGCGCCGGCCTGAGGCCCATCCAGATGCCAAGCCGGGAGCCAGCTCCCGGTTTTCATTTGCGCCATGCCTGAACTTCACTGCGGCAGCTTTCGTCTGCCACTCGAGCGCCCGCTCATCATGGGTATCGTCAACCTGACGCCGGACTCGTTTTCGGGCGACGGAATGGGGACCGATGTCGACCGTGCCATCCGCCTTGCCCACCACCAGTTCGAGAACGGCGCCGACATTCTCGATATCGGCGCCGAGTCGTCGCGTCCAGGGGCGATTCAGACGCCGGAGGATGAGGAGCTGCGGCGGTTGATTCCCGTGCTCCGGGAAATTGTCGACTGGGGAGTGCCGGTGTCCGTCGACACCTACAAGCCAGCGGTCATGCGTGCCGCCCTTGATGCTGGCGCGGCGATGATCAACGATATCAGCGCCCTTCGCCATCCCGGGGCGCTGGCCGCCGTCGTGGCCAGCAATTGCGCAATCTGCCTGATGCACATGCAGGGTGAGCCGGGGACGATGCAGGTCGCGCCGCATTACGACGACGTCGTGCGCGAGGTGCGGGATTTCCTGGCGCAGCGGGTTGCCTGCTGTCGAGAGGCCGGCATCGATGCCAGTCGACTTGTCCTTGATCCGGGCTTCGGCTTCGGCAAGAGCCTGGAACACAATTTGGCCCTCTTCAGGGCGTTGACCGGAACCGGCTGGAATGATCTGCCATCGCTGGTCGGCGTCTCGCGCAAATCGATGCTGGGGGCGATCACCGGTCAGCCGGTCGAGCGGCGAGTCGCGGCCAGTATCGCCGCGGCAGTGCTGGCGGCCCGGAAGGGTGCGAAAATACTGCGCGTGCATGATGTCGAAGAAACAAGGGATGCGTTGGCCGTGCTGGCCGCGCTGGAAACAGGGGATTTGCAATGAGCAGAAAATATTTCGGTACCGATGGCGTGCGCGGTCGGGTTGGCCAGTCGCCCATTACCCCCGATTTCGTCATGCGCCTCGGTTACGCCGCCGGAAGGGTGTTGCTTGGCCGGGCCGGGATGTTTGACGGCGAACGCCCTTCGGTGCTGATCGGCAAGGACACCCGGCTTTCGGGATACATGCTCGAATCGGCACTGGAGGCGGGTTTTTCGGCGGCCGGCGTCGATGTCTGCCTGGTCGGTCCGATCCCCACGCCGGCCGTGGCCTACCTGACACGTGCGTTGCGTCTGCAGGCGGGCATCGTGATCTCGGCGTCGCACAATCCCTATTACGACAACGGCATCAAGTTCTTCTCGGCGCAGGGAAACAAGCTGCCCGACGACGTCGAACTCGCGATCGAGGAGTGCATCGATCAGCCGATGAACTGCGTGCCGGCAGCCGATCTCGGCCGGGCCAGGCGCATAGATGATGCGCGCGGACGTTACATTGAATTCTGCAAGAGCACTTTCCCCAATGACCTCGATCTGCGCGGCCTCAAGATTGTCGTCGATTGCGCGCACGGCGCGGCTTACCAGACGGCGCCGGATGTCTTTCATGAGCTGGGCGCCGAAATTGTCGAGATCGGTTCGCGGCCCAACGGCCTGAACATCAATGACGGATTCGGGGCGACCTCGCCGAAAGCGCTTTGCGAAGCCGTTCTCGCGCATGGCGCCGACCTCGGCGTGGCGCTCGATGGCGATGCCGATCGCCTCCAAATGGTTGACGCCCGGGGGCAACTCTATGATGGCGACCAGCTGCTCTATGCGATTGTCCGGAGTCGGGCGAGTCATGGTCGGGTCAAGGGCGTTGTCGGTACGCTGATGACCAATCTGGCGCTGGAGCACGCACTGGCCAAAATGGATGTCCCGTTCGCCAGAGCCGCGGTCGGTGACCGTTATGTGGTCGAAATGTTGCATGACCGGGGCTGGCTCTTCGGTGGCGAGAACTCGGGGCATATCCTGACACTCGACCGGCATACGACGGGCGATGGCACGGTAGCCGCACTCCAGGTGCTGGCGGCGCTGAGGGAGTCGGACGGTGATCTCGAGAGCCTGCTCGGAGGGTTGCATCTCTATCCGCAGAAACTGATCAATGTGCCGATCGTCAAGGGTTTTCCGTGGCAGGACGACACTTCGATTCAGGGTGCGCTCGCCGCTGTCGAAGGTCGAATGTCGGGCCGCGGTCGCGTCTTGTTGCGTGCTTCCGGCACCGAGCCCCTGTTGCGCGTCATGGTCGAGGGCGAAGACGCCAGGGAAGTGCTGGCGGCTGCCGAAGATCTGGCGACAGTGGTACGCGAAGCGGCGAACTGATCAGGTCGTCCGCCTTCATTCTTGACCTTTACCCCTTCGGATCGCTATAATCCACGGGTTTTTGCCAACGGAATTGCACCTCATATGCGTAAAAAGCTCGTCGCCGGGAACTGGAAGATGCACGGCAGTCTTCAGGGAAATGCCGCCTTGCTCGATCGCCTGATGGCGGGAGCGGCGACGTTGTCATGCGAAGTCGCGGTTTGCGCGCCTTACCCCTATCTCGCCCAGGTCCAGTCGGCGCTGGCGGGAACCCCCATTCGGTGGGGTGCCCAGTCGGTCAGCGAGCATGCTTCCGGGGCATTTACGGGCGAGGTCTCGGCATCGATGCTCCGCGATTTCGGTTGCCACTATGTGCTGGTCGGGCACTCCGAGCGACGTCAACTGTTTGGCGAGAGCGATGCGGTGGTCGCCGCCAAGTTCGTGGCGGCGCAACAGGCCGGACTAATGCCTGTTTTGTGCGTTGGCGAGACGCTTTCCGAGCGCGAGTCGGGGCAGACGATGGCTGTCGTCGCGAGCCAACTCGACGCGGTTATCGAGCGCGCCGGCGTTGGCGCACTGGCTACGGCGGTGGTTGCCTATGAACCGGTCTGGGCCATTGGTACCGGCATGACCGCGTCGCCCGCTCAGGCGCAGGAGGTGCATGCGGCAATTCGTGCGCAGGTCGCCGGACTGGATGGCGCTGTGGCAGGCGGCTTGCGTCTTCTCTATGGTGGCAGCGTCAAGCCGCAGAATGCGGTGGAACTGTTTTCCCAGGCTGATATCGACGGTGGCCTGATCGGTGGCGCCGCGCTGGTCGCGGACGATTTTCTTGCGATTTGCCAAGCGGCAAGTTGATAGGCGGTACAGATGAACTGGGTTTTTTCTCTTCTCCTGACGGTGCACATTCTGGTTGCACTCGGCATTATCGGGCTGGTGCTCATGCAGCACGGCAAGGGCGCCGACATGGGCGCCGCTTTCGGTAGCGGCGCTTCGGGAAGCCTGTTCGGCGCGACCGGATCCGCCAATTTTCTGAGCCGCACAACCGGTGTTCTGGCGGCGGTGTTTTTCGCTACCAGCCTGAGTCTGGCCTACGTGGCTTCCAGCAAGCCAAAAACGACTGGCAGTGTGATGGAGGAAACGGTACAATCGCAGCCGGTTTCGAAGCCTGCCGCGGCAGGTGACGAAACGCCTGCGACCCCGGCGAATGCTGGGCCGAAGGCGAAAGACGATGCCGGCTCGACAGCTAAGGAAGATGCCGGCTCGAAAGCAAAAGATATTCCGAAGTAAGGCAGAGTTGGTCTCTCCGGCAAAGTCCCTCGCCGGTGAGGTCAAAAAGCAGGGCCGACGTGGTGAAATTGGTAGACACGCTATCTTGAGGGGGTAGTGGCGCAAGCTGTGCGAGTTCGAGTCTCGCCGTCGGCACCAAATCAGGGGCAGTGGCTTAAACGCATGCTGCTTCGTACAAGAAACTGAAGATTGGCGGCGGATCATGGAAAACTACTTTCCAATCCTGATGTTCGTCCTGGTTGGAATCGCGGTCGGCGTGCTGCCGGTTGCGATGGGTTTCATCCTGGCCCCCAGTCGACCGGACCCCGAAAAGCTCTCTCCTTACGAGTGCGGCTTCGAGGCTTTCGAGGATGCGCGCATGAAGTTCGACGTGCGCTATTACCTGATCGCCATTCTTTTCATTCTGTTCGATCTGGAAATCGCCTTCCTCTTCCCGTGGGCAACGATTTTCAGGGATATCGTTGCGACCGAGTCGATAAAGCTGTTCGGTTTCATCGAAATGTTGATCTTCGTCGCCATTCTGGTCATCGGTTATGTGTATGCCTGGGCCAAGGGTGCGCTGGAATGGGAATGAGGCTCAGCCATGGGTATTGAAGGCGTCCTTCAGGAAGGCTTTGTCACCACTACGGCGGACAAACTCATCAACTACATGCGCACCGGCTCGATGTGGCCGATGACCTTCGGTCTGGCGTGCTGTGCTGTCGAGATGATTCACGCCGGCTGCTCCCGCTATGACCTCGACCGCTTCGGGATCGTCTTTCGGGGCAGTCCGCGCCAGTCGGACGTGATGATCGTGGCCGGTACACTGACCAACAAGATGGCGCCGGCGCTGCGCAAGGTTTACGACCAGATGTCAGAGCCGCGCTGGGTGATCTCGATGGGGTCGTGCGCCAACGGCGGCGGTTACTACCATTACTCCTATTCCGTGGTGCGCGGTTGTGATCGCATCGTGCCCGTCGATATCTATGTGCCGGGATGTCCGCCGACGGCTGAAGCCCTGATTTACGGCCTCATCCAGTTGCAGAACAAGATTCGTCGTACCAATACCATTGCTCGTTAATTGCGAAGGCTGATTCGATATGTCCGCCAAGCTGGAAACGCTTAGCCAGAACCTGCAGAAGCATTTTGGCGACAAGCTCAAATCGCTAAAGCTTGCGCTCGGCGAATTGACCGTTGAGGTCGCCGCTGCCGATTACCTCGCGGTAATGATCGCCTTGCGCGACGAGCCTGATCTGGGTTTCGAAGAGATGGTCGACCTTTGCGGAGTCGATTATTCGACCTATGGCGATGGTGCATGGTCTGGCCGCCGCTTTGCTGCGGTTTCGCATCTGCTGTCGATTGCCAACAACTGGCGCTTGCGGGTTCGTGTCTTTGCCGAGGACGATGAATTTCCGGTCATCGATTCGGTTACCGGGGTCTGGAAGAGCGTCAACTGGTTCGAGCGCGAGGCGTTCGATTTATTCGGCATCGCCTTCGTCGGACATGATGACCTGCGTCGCATCCTTACGGATTACGGCTTTATCGGCCATCCGTTCCGCAAGGATTTTCCGATTTCCGGGAATGTGGAAATGCGCTACGACCCCGATCAGGGTCGGGTCATCTACCAGCCTGTGACCATCGAGCCCCGCGAGAATACCCCGCGCATCGTGCGCGAAGATAACTACGGGGATCCAGCACATGGCTGATATCCGCAATTTCACGCTGAACTTCGGCCCGCAGCACCCGGCGGCGCATGGTGTGTTGCGTCTCGTGCTGGAACTCGATGGCGAGGTCGTGCAACGCGCCGATCCGCATATCGGGCTTCTGCATCGCGCGACGGAAAAGCTTGCCGAAACCAGGACTTGGGTTCAGTCGGTACCGTACATGGATCGCCTGGATTACGTGTCCATGATGTGCAACGAGCACGCCTACTGCCTGGCAACCGAAAAGTTGCTGGGCGTCGAGGTGCCGATCCGCGGCAAGTACATCCGGACGATGTTCGACGAGGTCACGCGCCTCCTGAACCATCTCCTGTGGATTGGCTGCCACGCGCTCGATGTCGGCGCCATGACCATGGCGCTGTATACCTTCCGTGAGCGCGAAGATCTGATGGATGCCTACGAGGCGGTTTCCGGAGCCAGGCTGCACGCTGCATATTACCGTCCGGGCGGGGTCTATCGCGATCTGCCGGACCGGATGCCGCAATATCAGGAATCGACCTGGACCAGTTCGAAGAAGGCGCGGGAGCTGAATGAGAACCGCAGCGGTTCATTGCTCGATTTCCTCGAAGACTTTACCAATCGCTTCCCGACCTATCACAGCGAGTACCATACGCTACTGACCGACAACCGGATCTGGAAGCAGCGGCTGGTCAACGTTGGTGTGGTCGCTCCCGAACGGGCTCTGCAGATGGGTTTCTCCGGCGCAATGCTGCGCGGATCAGGCATTGCGTGGGACTTGCGCAAGAAACAGCCGTATGCGGCCTACGACAAGGTGGATTTCGATATCCCGGTCGGCGTGAATGGGGACAGCTATGATCGTTACCTGGTTCGCATGGAAGAGATGCTGCAGTCCAATCGCATCATCAGGCAATGCATCGACTGGCTGCGCAGGAACCCGGGGCCGGTGATCACGGAGAACCACAAGATTGCCCCGCCACCGCGTGAAGGCATGAAGTCCAACATGGAAGAGCTGATTCACCATTTCAAGCTATTTACTGAAGGAATCCATGTTCCGCCGGGCGAGGCCTATGCAGCGATCGAGCATCCCAAGGGTGAGTTCGGCATCTACTTCATTTCCGACGGTGCCAACAAGCCCTACCGCATGAAGATTCGCGCCCCCGGTTATGTACACCTGCAGGGAATGGATGAGATGGCACGGGGCCACATGATTGCCGACGTCGTTACGATTATCGGTTCCCAGGATATTGTTTTTGGCGAGATCGACCGCTGATGTTTTCTGCTGAAATCCAACAGAAGTTCGACCGCGAGGTCGCCAAATATCCCGCCGCCCAGAAGCAGTCGGCAGTGATGGCCTGCCTCGCGCTGGCCCAGGAGGAAAAGGGCTGGTTGCCGCCGGAAGTCATCGAGGCGGTCGCCGCTTATCTCGGCATGCCGCCGATGGCCGCCTACGAAGTTGCCTCCTTCTACAACATGTACGACCTCAAGCCGGTCGGCAAGTACAAGATCACGGTGTGCACCAATCTGCCGTGTGCGTTGTCCGGCGGCTATCACGCCGGTGAATACGTGCAGAAAAAACTTGGCATCGGCTATGGCGAGACCACGGCCGACGGCAAGTTCACGCTGAAGGAGGGCGAGTGCATGGGTGCCTGCGGCGATGCGCCGGTGATGATCGTCAATAACCGCAGCATGTGCAGCCACATGCATCCGGAGCAGATCGACAAGCTGCTCGAGGAGTGCAAATAATGGCGATGCTTGGATCGATCAAAGGTGTCCTGATGGCCGGCCTCGATGGCGACAATACGTGGCGCCTCAAGGATTACGTTGCCCGCGGCGGTTATGCGCAACTGCGCCGCATCCTCGAATCGAAGATGACCCAGGAAGAGGTCATCAGCGAGGTCAAGAAATCCGTGCTGCGTGGTCGTGGCGGCGCCGGCTTCCCGACGGGCCTGAAATGGTCCTTCATGCCGCGCTCGTTTCCAGGTGACAAATACGTGGTTTGCAATACGGACGAAGGCGAACCGGGAACGTTCAAGGACCGCGACATTATGCGGTTCAATCCGCACTCGGTAATCGAGGGCATGGCGATCGCCGCCTTTGCGATGGGCGCCAACTGCGGCTACAACTATGTCCATGGCGAAGTCTGGGAAATCTACAAACGCTTCGAGGAAGCACTCGACGAAGCGCGCGCCGCCGGCTTCATCGGCCAGAACATTCTTGGTTCCGGGTTCAATTTCGAATTGTTCGCCCACCATGGTTACGGCGCTTATATCTGCGGCGAGGAAACCGCGCTGCTCGAGTCGATCGAAGGCAAGAAGGGTCAGCCGCGCTTCAAGCCGCCGTTCCCGGCCTCGTTCGGCCTGTATGGCAAGCCGACCACGATCAACAATACCGAGACCTTTGCGTCCATCCCGTTCATCCTGCAGATGGGCGGCGAGGAATTCCTGAATCTCGGCAAGCCGAACAATGGTGGCACCAAGCTGTTTTCGGTTTCCGGCCATGTGAATCGCCCGGGCAACTACGAAGTTCCCCTCGGCACGCCGTTCTCGACGCTGCTCGAAATGTGCGGCGGCATGCGTGGCGGACGCCAGTTGAAGGCGGTGATTCCCGGCGGCTCGTCCGCACCGGTGGTGCCGGGTGCGGTGATGATGGACACCACCATGGACTATGACTCGATCAGCAAGGCCGGGTCGATGCTCGGTTCCGGCGCGGTCATTGTCATGGACGAGACGGTGTGCATGGTCAAGGCGCTCGAGCGGCTGTCGTTTTTTTATTACGAAGAGTCCTGCGGTCAATGTACGCCTTGCCGCGAAGGTACCGCCTGGATGTACAAGGTCGTCCACCGCATTGAAAACGGTCACGGCAAGCCCGAGGATCTGGAACTGCTCAATAGCGTGCTGGGCAACATCATGGGGCGCACCATCTGCGCGCTCGGCGATGCCGCTGCATTGCCGGTACAGAGCTTCCTCAAGCATTTCGGTAGCGAATTCGAGTACCACATCGAACACAAGACCTGTCTGGTTCCCAAGGATGTGCAGTGGGCGGGCAGTGGTTTCCACAAGTTTCAGGCGTGAACGAAACCTCCCGAGCGATAGATACGAAAGAACTGGCTACAAGGTAGCGACATGCTAGAAATCGAAATCGACGGCAAGAAGGCGCAGGTACCCGATGGCAGCACGGTGATGGACGCCGCGCAGCAGGTGGGGGTGTACATCCCGCATTTCTGCTACCACAAGAAACTTTCGATCGCCGCCAACTGCCGCATGTGCCTCGTTCAGGTGGAGAAGGCGCCGAAGCCGTTGCCGGCCTGCGCAACGCCGGTCACCAACGGCATGAAGGTCTTTACTCACTCCGATCTCGCCGTCAAGGCGCAGAAGGGGGTGATGGAATTCCTGCTGATCAACCACCCGCTGGATTGCCCGATCTGCGATCAGGGCGGTGAGTGCCAGTTGCAGGACATGTCGGTCGGCTATGGGCCGATGAAGAGCCGTTACAGCGAAGAAAAGCATGTCGTGTTCCACAAGAATGTCGGCCCGCTGATCTCCATGGAAGAGATGAGCCGTTGCATTCACTGCACGCGCTGTGTTCGTTTCGGCCAGGAAATCGGCGGCATCATGGAACTCGGCATGGCCAACCGCAACATGCATTCCGAGATCACCACCTTCCTCGGTCGCACGGTCGACTCCGAATTGTCGGGCAATATGATCGACCTCTGCCCGGTTGGCGCGCTGACCTCCAAACCTTTCCGCTACACCGCGCGCTCCTGGGAACTGCAGCGTCGCAAATCGGTCAGCCCGCACGATTCCGTCGGCGCCAACCTGGTGGTCCAGGTCAAGCACGACAGTGTGATGCGCGTTCTGCCGCGTGAAAACGAAGCGGTGAATGAGTGCTGGATCTCCGACAAGGAGCGTTTCTCCTATCAGGCGCTGAATTCCGAAGAACGCCTGACCAAGCCGATGGTCAAGCAGGGCGGCCAGTGGCGCGAGGTCGACTGGAATGTGGCGCTCGACTATGTCGCCCACGGTCTCAAGGACGTTGCCCGCGAGCACGGTGGCGATGCTGTCGCCGCGCTGGCTTCGCCGGCCTCGACCGTCGAGGAACTGTTCCTGCTTGGCAAACTTATGAAGGGGCTGGGCAGCGGCAACGTCGATTTCCGTCCGCGCCAGAGCGACTTCGGCAGCGACTTCAAGCGTGCCGGTACCCCGTGGCTGGGTCTGCGCCTTGCCGAAATTGCCGATCTCGATGCAGCATTGGTGGTCGGCTCGTTCCTGCGCAAGGATCATCCGCTGATCGCACAGCGTCTGCGTCAGGCAGCCAAGAAATACACCAAGGTCAGCCTGTTGTCAGTGACGGCCGACGATCAGTTGATCGATCTGCATGCCAGTCTTGCCGTCGCGCCGTCGCAACTGGCGCACTCGCTGGCTGCCATCGTCAAGGCGGCGGCCGAACTGAAGGGCGCAGCCATCCCGGCAGGCTTGGAAGGCGTCGCCAGCGACGAAGCCAGCAAGAAGATTGCCCAGAGCCTGCTCGATGGCGAGAAGCGCGCCATCTTCCTCGGCAACGTTGTGACCCAGTCGGATGACGCCACCCAGCTTCATGCGCTGGCTCTCGAACTGGGCAAGCTGACGAACGCGACGGTTGGCTTTCTCGGCGAGGCTGCCAACGTGGTTGGCGGCCATATTGCCTCGGCTTTGCCAAACGGTGCCAATGCACGCCAGATGTTCGAGCAGCCGCGCAAGGCCTACGTGTTGATGGGCATCGAGCCGGAGTTCGATTGCGGCAACCCGCAAGCCGCGGTCGCCGCGCTGAAGCAGGCCAGTCTCGTGGTTTACATGTCGGCGTTCAAGCATGCGCCGGCGCTCGAATACGCCGACGTGATGCTGCCCATCGCGCCATATACCGAAACCTCCGGTACCTTCGTCAATGTCGAAGGTCGGGTGCAGGGCTTCAATGGCGTCGTCAAGGCGCGCGGCGACTCACGTCCGGCATGGAAGGTGCTGCGCGTGCTGGGCAATGTGTTGAATCTTGACGGTTTTTCCTACGAGTCGAGCGAGTCGATTCGTGACGAAGTGCTCGGCAAGGGCGCCGAATTCGTCGCCGGGCTGGATAACGGACTGAACGGGGTTGCCATCTCCCTTACGAAGGTGGCGGACCAGTTGCAGCGCATTGCCGATGTGCCGATCAATTTTGCCGATCCGATGGCGCGCCGGGCGCCCGCCTTGCAGCAAACCGCTGACTCGCTTGCGCCGACGGCCAGGATCAATGCGCAGACGCTTGCCCTGCTCGGGGTTGCCGCCGATGAAACGGTGCGGGTGAAGCAGGGGCAGGGCGAAGCGCTCCTCGTGGCGAAGGCCGACGACAGCGTGCCGGTCGGTTGTGTGCGTGTCGCTGCCGGCCATGCCAGCACGGCGGCGCTGGGCGCCATGTTTGGCCCGATTTCCGTGGAGCGTGCATAAATGGACGCACTGATGAATTTTGGACAGGGCGTGTTCGGCGGGGCTTGGCCTGCGGTCTGGACACTCGTCAAGATTGTCGCGATCGTCGCGCCGCTGATGCTCGGGGTCGCCTATCTGACCTGGTTCGAGCGCAAGGTGATCGGTTACATGCAGGTCCGCATCGGCCCCAACCGGGTTGGCCCGTGGGGGTTGATCCAGCCGATTGCCGACGGTCTCAAGCTGTTGCTCAAGGAAATCATCGTTCCTACCGGCGCCAACAAGGGCATCTTCCTCATCGCCCCGATGCTGGCCATCGGACCGGCACTGGCGGCCTGGGCGGTGGTGCCGTTCAACGACACTCTGGTGCTGGCCAATATCGACGCCAGCCTGCTCTACATCATGGCCATCACGTCGATGGGCGTCTATGGCGTCATCCTCTCGGGCTGGGCCTCCAATTCGAAATACGCGTTTCTTGGCGCGATGCGCGCGACGGCACAGATGGTGTCCTACGAAATCGCCATGGGTTTCTCGCTGATCTGCGTGCTGATGGTGTCGAACAGCCTGAATCTGGTCGACATCGTCAATGGGCAGAATCAGGGGAGATTCGCCGACTTCGGCCTGAATTTCCTGTCCTGGAACTGGTTGCCGCTGCTCCCCATGTTCATCGTCTACCTGATTTCAGGCACCGCCGAACTCAACCGGGCGCCGTTCGACGTGGCGGAGGGCGAATCGGAAATCGTTGCCGGCTTCCATGTCGAATATTCGGGCATGGCCTTCGCGATTTTCTTCCTCGCCGAGTACGCCAACATGATTCTGGTTGCCGCGCTGACCTCGATCATGTTCCTCGGCGGCTGGCTGTCGCCGATCGGCTTCCTGCCGGATGGGGTGTTCTGGTTGTTTGCCAAGATGGCTTTCATCCTGCTGCTGTTCCTCTGGTTCCGCGCGACTTTCCCGCGTTACCGTTTCGACCAGTTGATGCGCCTGGGCTGGAAGGTTTTCCTGCCCGTTTGTCTGGTCTGGCTTGTGGTGGTGGGGGTGTGGATGATGTCCCCGCTGACTATCTGGAAATGAGGAGAGACTTATGGGTTCGATGAAGGAAATCTTCAACAGCCTGCTCCTCAAGGAGCTGCTGAAGGGCATGTCGGTCACCGGCAAGTATTTCTTTGCGCGCAAGATCACCGTTCAGTACCCGGAAGAAAAAACTCCCCAGAGCGCGCGCTTTCGCGGCCTGCATGCCTTGCGTCGTTATCCGAACGGCGAGGAGCGTTGCATTGCCTGCAAGCTTTGTGAGGCTATTTGTCCCGCCCTGGCGATCACGATCGAAGCCGAACCGCGCGATGACGGCTCGCGGCGCACGACGCGCTACGACATCGACCTGACGAAATGCATTTTTTGCGGTTTCTGCGAGGAAGCCTGCCCCGTGGATGCGATCGTCGAGACGCGGATCTACGAGTATCACGGTGAACGGCGCGGAGATCTGTATTACACCAAGCCGATGTTGCTGGCCAACGGCGATCGCTATGAGGCGCAAATTGCCGAAGATCGCCAACAAGATGCACCTTACCGATAACAGGCACGCGTGATGGACTTTCAAACCCTGGTTTTCTTCTTCCTGTCGGCAATCCTGATTTTCGCCAGCCTGCGTGTCATCACCGCGCGCAATCCGGTCCACGCCGCCTTGCACCTGATCCTTGCCTTCTTCACCACCGGTGGAATCTGGGCGCTGCTGCAGGCCGAATTTCTGGCCATTGCGATCATTCTGGTCTATGTCGGTGCGGTCATGGTGCTGTTCCTGTTCGTCGTGATGATGCTCGACATCAATCTCGACCGGATTCGCCAGGGTTTCTGGAGCTATCTGCCGCTCGGGACAATGCTGGGCATCCTGATGGTCATGGAAATGGGTCTGGTCCTCGGCAGCAAGTATTTCCAGGTGCCGGCGGCGCAGGCCATGGCGCCGGCCGGGGTGTCCAATACGAAGAGCATCGGCGCCCTGATGTTCACCGACTTCGTGTATCCCTTTGAACTTGCCTCCCTTGTGCTGCTCGTCGGCATGATCGCCGCGATCGTCCTGACCCACCGCGGCCCGAAGCCGACGAAATATACCAATCCGAACCAGCAGGTCTTCGTCAAGGCGAAGGATCGTGTCCGCGTGCTGCAGATGCCCGTGGAAAAAGACTGAACCCGGGGCGCCAATGCTTACTCTTTCCCTCTCGCATTTCCTGATTCTGGGCGCAATCCTTTTCGCGATCAGCGTCGTCGGCATCTTCCTCAACCGGAAGAACCTTATCGTGCTGCTGATGGCCATCGAATTGATGCTGCTTGCGGTCAACATGAATTTCGTGGCCTTTTCGCACTTTCTGGGCGATCTCTCGGGGCAGATCTTCGTCTTTTTCATCCTGACCGTGGCCGCGGCTGAATCGGCGATCGGTCTGGCCATCCTGATCGTGTTGTTCCGCAACCTCAAGAGCATCCATGTGGATGACCTGGACGGCCTGAAGGGTTAACCATGGAAATGCAAAAACTCTACCTTCTGGTTCCCCTGGCCCCCTTGATCGGCGCCATGATCGCCGGCCTGTTCTGCCGGGTGATCCCGCGCTGGGTCGCGCATACGGCGACCATCGCCGGCGTGGCGATTGCCTTCGTCGCCTCGGTGATCATCTTCCGCGACGTGATGGCCGGCAACACCTTCAACGGCCCGGTTTATACCTGGCTGACCAGCGGCGACTACAAGTTCGAAGTCGGCTTCCTGATCGACACGCTGACCGTGACGATGATGCTGGTCGTCACCTTCGTTTCGCTGATGGTGCACATCTACACGATCGGCTACATGCAGGAAGATCCGGGCTACAACCGCTTCTTCAGCTACATCTCGCTGTTCACCGTCTCGATGCTGATGCTCGTCATGAGCAACAACTTCATGCAGCTCTTCTTCGGCTGGGAGGCGGTCGGTCTCGTCTCCTACCTGCTGATCGGCTTCTGGTACACCCGTCCGACGGCCATCTTCGCCAACATGAAGGCCTTCCTGGTCAACCGGGTCGGCGACTTCGGTTTCATCCTCGGCATCGGCCTGGTGCTGGCGTATTTTGGTACGCTCGACTACGCGACCGTGTTCAAAAACGCGCCGCAGTTTGCGGACACCACCGTTTCGCTGTTTACCGACCGCGAATGGGCCACCGTGTCGCTGATGACGCTCACCTGCATCTGCCTTTTCATCGGTGCCATGGGCAAGTCGGCGCAGGTGCCGTTGCATGTCTGGCTGCCCGATTCGATGGAAGGCCCGACCCCGATTTCTGCGCTGATCCATGCCGCGACCATGGTCACCGCCGGCATCTTCATGGTTGCCCGGATGTCGCCGCTGTTCGAACTGTCGACCACCGCGCTCTCCTTCGTCATCGTCATCGGCGCCATCACCGCGCTGTTCATGGGCTTCCTCGGCATCATCCAGAACGACATCAAGCGCGTCGTCGCCTACTCGACCCTGTCGCAGCTCGGCTACATGACCGTTGCGCTCGGTGCCTCGGCCTACTCGGTGGCCATCTTCCACCTGATGACCCATGCCTTTTTCAAGGCGTTGCTGTTCCTCGCCGCCGGCTCGGTGATCATCGGCATGCACCATGAACAGGATATCCGCAACATGGGCGGCCTGCGCAAGTACATGCCGATCACCTGGATCACCTCGCTGATCGGGTCGCTGGCGCTGATCGGCACGCCGTTCCTGTCGGGCTTCTACTCCAAGGACTCGATCATCGAGGCGGTTGCCCTGTCGCATATTCCCGGCGCCGGCTTTGCCTATTTCGCGGTCCTGGCCGGTGTCTTCGTCACCGCCTTCTATTCCTTCCGCATGTACTTCCTGGTGTTCCACGGGGAGGAGCGTTTCGGCA
>DATIUN010000261.1:0-5882 GCA_035466795.1 Azonexus sp.
GCGCGGCGCGATCAGCACGTCGGCCGGTTCGCCGGCCAGGCGCGAGCGCGCAATGCGCCCCTGCATGATGGCGATGCTGTTGCTCACGACATCGGCCAGCGAGGGTCTGACCACCTTCTCGCCGTCGCCCTCGCGACCGAACCAGCGGCCCATCGTCTGGCGCCACGCGGGCACCGGCGCGGACGGATCGCCAGGGCGCGAACGCAGGCCGACGGTATCCATGCCGAGATCGACGGCGATCACGATGTCTGCCCCCAGCGCCCGGCACAGCGAGACCGGCACCGGATTGACCAGCCCGCCGTCGACCAGGTAACGACCGTCGAGCAGTTGCGGCACCAGCAGGCCG
Source organism: Azonexus sp. (assembly GCA_035466795.1). Taxonomy (GTDB): domain Bacteria; phylum Pseudomonadota; class Gammaproteobacteria; order Burkholderiales; family Rhodocyclaceae; genus Azonexus. The sequence continues at coordinate 347 of DATIUN010000261.1, forward strand.
GGCAGCGCGACCGAGGCGCGCACCGCGTCCAGGATCCGCCCCTCCTTGAGCCAGACCTCGCGACCGCTGGCGAGATCGGTGGCGACACAGGCAAACGGCTTGTCGAGATCGGCAAACGTCTCGTCGAGAAAGAGGCGCGAGGTGTAGCCGAGCAGCTTCTCGCCCTTGATCAGCCCGCCCGCCCCCAGGCTGACGTCGAAGAAGCCGAGCACATCGCGGCGCGTCAGGCCGCGCGCCCAACCTTCGAGGGAATCGAGCGAGCCGGAGGCATAGGCCGCCCCGACGAAGGCACCCATCGACGTGCCACAAACGATATCCGGCGTGATGCCGGCCTGCTGCAGGGCACGCAGCACGCCGATATGGGCCCAGCCGCGCGCCGAACCGGAGCCGAGCGCAATGGCGAGGCGCGGCTTGCCCATGCCGATCAGCCTTGCCCCAGCGGTTCGGCATAGAGGTCATGGTGGTCGGCGTCGATGACTTTCACCTTGAGGAAATCGCCCGGCTCGGCGTCGAAAAAGCCGTCGATATAGACCATCCCGTCAATTTCCGGCGCGTCGGCCTTGGAACGGGCGATCGTGCCTTCCTCGTCGACCGCGTCGACCAGCACCTCGATCACGCTGTCGATCTTGCCGGCCAGCTTGTCGGCACTGATGTCTTCCTGGACCTGCATCAGCCAGCGCCGGCGATCCTCGCGCACTTCTTCCGGCGGCAGGCCGGGGATTTCGTTGGCCCGCGCACCGTCGACCGGCGAGTAGGCGAAGGCGCCGACGCGGTCGAGCCGGGCGTCTTCGAGGAACTGAATCAGCTGGTCGAAATCCTCTTCCGTTTCACCGGGGAAGCCGGTGATGAAGGTCGAACGAATGACGATTTCCGGGCAGATGTCGCGCCACTTGGCGATGCGTTCGAGCGTGTCCTCGGCCGAAGCGGGACGCTTCATCGCCTTGAGGATCTTCGGGCTGGCGTGCTGGAATGGCACATCCAGATACGGCAGGATCTTGCCCTCGGCCATCAGCGGAATGACCTCATCGACCGAGGGATACGGATAGACGTAGTGCAGGCGCACCCAGATGCCGAATTGCGCCAGCGCCTCGCACAGGTCCTTGAGCCGCGTCTTGACCGGCTTGCCACCCCAGAAGCCGGTGCGGTACTTGAGGTCGACGCCGTAGGCGCTGGTGTCCTGCGAGATGACCAGGATTTCCTTGACCCCGGCGCGCGCCAGGTTCTCGGCTTCGGCCAGCACGTCGCCGATCGGGCGCGACACCAGCGGCCCGCGCAGCGAGGGGATGATGCAGAAGGTGCAACTATGGTTGCAACCCTCCGAAATCTTCAGGTAGGCGAAGTGGTCCGGCGTCAGGCGCACACCCTGCGGCGGCACCAAGTCGGAATACGGGTCATGCGGTTTGGGCAGGTGCTGATGAACGTAACCCATCACCTCGTCGGCGGCATGCGGGCCGGTAACGGCGAGCACCGCGGGGTGCGTGGTCTGGACAATATCGCCCTTGGCGCCAAGGCAGCCGGTGACGATCACCTTGCCGTTCTCGGCCAAGGCCTCGCCGATGGCGTCGAGCGACTCTTCCACCGCGGCATCGATGAAGCCGCAGGTGTTAACGATGACGAGGTCCGAATTGTCATAGCTTGGCGAGATTTCGTAGCCCTCGGCACGCAGCTTGGTCAGGATGCGCTCGGCGTCGCTACCGGCTTTCGGGCAACCCAGGGAAACAAAGCCGACGGTCGGCACTTTAATATTCAAATTCATCACCTTCAGCACTTTATCCGCAAGGGATACCGTCACCGGCATAGCCGGTGACATAAAACAAAAAGCCCCGATTCGGGATCAGGGCTTTGCGAATCATGGCCGACGCGGAAAATCGCACCACACATCCAGTTCAACGATTCTCCGGCCAGCGGCGGTTTTAGTCAAACAGTTAGTTCGCCTTGCGGAGCGATCGCACAAGGGTGGCATTTTTTCCATTTTCGGGCCGTCGACCGCGACAGGCTGCAAAAACGGCTCTCCGCTGCCGCCGACACGCTCAAGCTTCCGGGATTCGCGGTCGCATGCGGCGCTCGGCGAGCGTCGGGATCGGCGTGCGGACAAATGCGCGGAAAGGATGGTTACCTTCATCATTCCAGTCGTGGCCGCGAATCAGACAGTTCAAACCCACCCGGCTACGGTAGGATTGCAAAAAACGGATTCCGACCATGGCCTTGCCTGTACTCACCCAGCACATTGCCCAGACCAAGCTGGGCGCCTATTGCCAGCGAAAAATTCCGGCCGGGGCCCGCGACCAGGTGCGACTCGAACTCGAGTTCGAAGGCAATCAGTTTACGCTGGTGGAAAGCCGCCCGTATTTTCGCGACCCGACACAATGGACCCGCCTGCCGGTCGCCCGCTTTCGCTTCAACGTGGCATCCGGCACCTGGTCGCTCGACTGCCCGAACCTGCGCGAGAAAGGCGGTTGGCGCCCCTATCCCGTGCAACCGGGGCGCGATCTGGACAAATTGATCGCGGCGCTCGACCAGGATACCAGCGGGGTGTTCTGGGGTTAGCGAGATGGTACGCGCTTGCTCTGCCCCCCCCCGAGGGCTATAGTCGCATCATAAGATGCTGATTAACCTGCTGCGCCGGCGTGTTCGATCGCGGAGCAGGATCACCGGCCGCCAGTCGAGCCGCATGACCGGCTTAAGAGTGCCCCGGACGGGGCCAGGGAGCGAGATGGAAGATCATCTGATACGCCTGCTTGAGGCCGAAGCCCGCGCACAGGGCATCATCGACGCCTCGAAAGCCGAGCGCCAACGCATTATCGATGACGCGCTGGCTACGGTGCGCAACGGCGAGGAACGGTTTGAGGCCGGCCGCGCCGATCTGCGTAACCCGTTTCTGCGCGAGGCTCATGGCCGTGCCGAACATGCGGTGGCCGAACTGACGCTCAAATTCGGGGAGCGCCAGCGCAATCTGCGCGAAATGGCCTTCCGCCACGAGGAGGAGGCGATCAGAGCTGCGCTGAACCTGCTTGCCAATCCCGATCGCTAGGGCAGGAGATGGAAGCCTGAGCAACCCGGACCCGCCATGCATGCCTACCTGAACACCCGTGTCAGCCTTTTCGCCGGCCGCCTCTGGCAACCGGCGGATTACGCCGCCCTGCTCGGCACCGACGAAGCTGGCGTTGCCGCGGTACTGACCGACCGGGGCTTGCCGCAACTGGCGACCGGGTTCGCCGGCCGCGATAGCCGTTCGCTGGAACAGATTCTCATCGCCCAACTGATCGACGAGACGAACGTACTGATCCGCCCGCTCAGCGGCGACCAGCGCAACTTTCTGCTCTTCTGGACCGGGCGCTTCGAGATCAGCAACGTGAAAACCCTGCTGCGCGGGAAAATGACCGGCGAGCGGCCGGCAGCACTCCTCACTCGCCTGACGCCGATGGGTGCCTTCGGGCGCCTCGACATGCAGGAGCTTGCCCACACCGAGGACATGCACGAGCTTTTCCGCCGCCTGGAGGCCGGGCCATACGCCAGCATCGTGCGGCCGGCACAGCGGGCTTTCGCGGAAACCCATGACCCCTTCCTGCTCGACGCCGCCCTCGACCGGGGCTTCTACGAAGGCCTCGAACAACGCGCCCTTCCGCTCGAGTCTGCGGCTGGCGCATCGTTCCGGCGCCTGATGGGTGCGCTGATCGATCGCATCAACCTGGTCTGGCTGCTGCGCTTCCGCTTCAACTACGGGCTGCCGCCGTCCCAAGTTTACTACCTGCTGATGGCCTCGCGCTACAGCCTGCCTGCCTCGCAATTGCGCAGGCTGGCCGCCCTCGACACCCTGGAAGCGGTTCTCGAAGCGCTGCCCGAGCGGCTGCATGGCCTGTTACAGGGTGTCACCGGCATCGCCGAGGCATACAACAGGCTGGAACGTGCCGGCGCCGAAGACGCACGCAAGGTGCTCCACTCCGGCTCCCCGCCGATCTCGCGCGCCTTCGCCTACCTCCTCCTGCGCTGGCGTGAATTGCGCTCGGTGCGGGCAGTCTTGCGCGGACGCCATCTCGACCTGCCGACGACCAAGATTCATCTCGCCATGTACGACGCAAGCGCGGGGAGAGCCTGATGTTCCGCGCCGAGCCCCTGGTCAAGATCCGCCTGCATGTACTGGCTTCCGAAGCGGCCGATGCGGCGCTGGTTCTCGCCCGTTTCGGCATCTACAGTCCGGCCCAGCACGCCCCCGAAGCGCTCTCCGAGAACCCCGCCGAGGCTTACCGTGAGACGTGGCTGGAAGCCGAATCGCGCACCGCGAAGCTGGTCGACCACTGCGGCCCCTTGTCACCGCTGACCCTGCCCGAAGGGGCCGAGGCACCTACACTGGACGACCTCGAGAGCCTCAATAACTGGCTCAAGGAAGCCTTGAGCAGTTGCCTTTCCGCTTACGAGGGCGAGGCCCGAGTCGAGGAAGATATCAAGCATCTCGATGCCTTGCAGGAAACCCTGGCCAAGCTCGAGCACCTCAACGTGGACCTGGCCTACCTGCTGCGCCCCGACGGGCTGCTGGCGGTCAACATCGGCAGCCTCCCGGCCAACAGTTTCAAGCGGCTCGGCGAGGCGCTGTCGATGGCCGGTTTCCTGATTTCCACCTTCGACACGGTGGCCGAGCAGGTCTATGCAGTGGTCGCCGGCCCCCGCGACCACCACGAAGAAGTACGCGGGCTGCTGGCCCAGGCAGGCTGGCGCGAAATGCCGATACCGCCTGAATTGCGCACCCACCCGCAGGCCGCACGCGAATGGCTGGCCGAAGAGCGCAAGCGGGTCGCCGAGCGGAGCCAGGCCGAATGCCTGATCCTTGACGAGACGCGCAAGCGCTATCGCAGCGGCCTTGACGAAGCCCGCCAGCTCGTTGAACTCGCCCGTCCGCTGGCCGAGGCTGCCTTGCTCGGCGTCCGCGGTCGCGGCACCCTGGCCAGCCTGTCCGGCTGGATACCCCGGCGCCGCATCGCCAAGCTGAAGACGGACCTGGATGCGCGTTTCCATGGCCATTACTGGCTCGATATCGAGCCCGCCAAATTCGAGGAAGCAGCCACCACCCCGTCGCTGGTGCATTACCCGGCCTGGCTGACCCCCTTCGTTCCGCTGGTCAGGAGCTACGGCATCCCGCGCTATGGCGAATTCGACCCGACCCTGCCCTTCGCCTTCACCTACCTGCTGCTGTTCGGCGCAATGTTCGGCGACATCGGCCATGGCGGCGTCATCGTCATTCTCGCCGCGCTGCTCTACAAGCGCCTCGGCAAGGTCGCGTGGATCGGCATCGCGGCGGGCCTCGTCTCGATGGCTTTCGGCCTGCTCTACGGGAGTGTCTTCGGCTACGAGAACCTCTTCGAGCCGGTCTGGCTGTCACCGCTGCACAACCCGATCCACGTGCTGACCATCGCCGTCACCTTCGGTGTCGGCTTCATCACCCTCGCCATGCTGGTCAATATACGCAACCGGCTGTTTTCCGGCCACGTTCACGAGGCCTTGTTCGATTCGGGCGGACTGGCCGGGCTGGCCTTCTACATCG
>DATIUN010000262.1:0-6565 GCA_035466795.1 Azonexus sp.
TGCAATGGCAGGATTTCCTTGCCGATGACCTTGATGCCCTGCGCCTTCAGTTCGGTTTCGATCAGCGGTTCGACTTCCTCGACGACGACGACCTGATCGACCAGCGCCGCCAGTTCGCGGCATTTCTCGAACGGCACCGGACAGGAGAAGCCTAGCTTGAGCACCGGCGCGTCCGGAAAAGATTCCTTGACGTGCATGTAGGCCGGGCCGGAAGCGATGAAACCGACACGCCGGTCGCTGCCCGGTTCGATGAAATTCAGCGGCGAAACCTCGGCCTCCTTGCGCAGTTCGCCGGCACGGGCGAACATCAGCGGGATGCGCTTGCCGGCGCCGGACGGCGTCATCACCCAGCGCGCCGGATCCTTCTTGAAGCCTGCCGACGCCTTCTCCCCGCGCTCGCCGACGGTGACCAGACCCTTGACGTGGTTGATGCGCGTCGTCATGCGCAGGATGACCGGCACCTGGAAGCGCTCGGACAACTCGTAAGCGTCGAGCGTCATCGCGTAGGCTTCCTGCGAATCGGCCGGCTCGAGCACGGGCACATGGGCGAAACGCCCCCAGTAGCGGGAATCCTGTTCGTTCTGCGACGACGAGAGCCCGACGTCATCGGCAATCGCGATGACCAGACCACCGATGACGCCGGTCAGCGTCAACGTCATCAAGGCATCGGAGGCGACGTTCATGCCGACATGCTTCATGCAGCAGAACGAACGCGAGCCGGCATAGGCCGCGCCGATCGCCACTTCCAGCGACACTTTTTCATTGACCGACCACTCGGCATAGAGGTCCGGGTAGGTCGAGATCACTTCGAGCATCTCGGTGGACGGTGTGCCGGGGTAAGCGGCCGCAACCCTGACTCCCGCCTCCCAGACGGCGCGGGCGACTGCTTCGTTACCAGACATCAGAACCCGGCTGGCGGCCGGTACGGGCATGACTGCGGCCATGACGACTCCTCGATCAGCATTACCAAACCGAGCATTATAAGTGGCGACCGGTTGTGGCATTTGATACAACGCAAGGCGTTTCCATTTCTTTGTCTTGCCGATCGTCGCCAGCCCTGAAGACTTCGCATTTCGTTTGCCTGCATCAAAGCCGCGCGCGCGATACCGAAGCAGAATGAAAAATTGGCAATTGACCACGTGAGACAGCATGGCCGAAGCAGTTCTTCAGGCCCCGCCTGACATCCAGTCCGCAGAAATGCGGCGCATCCCCGGCAACAAGGGGATCTGGGCCGGCATCACCTGCGAATTCGTCGAGTTCGCGGTGCTTTTCGCGGTCTACTTCGTTTCCCGCGCCCATTTTTCCGAGGCCTTTCACGAAGGCGCGCAACGGCTTTCTGTCGTTTTCGGGACGCTCGTTACCCTGCTGATGATCACCAGCAGCTATTTCATCGCCTGCTCGGTGAACGCCATCCGCAACGGGCGCCAGCGCAGCGCTCTGCGCTGGCTGGTTGCCGGCCTGCTCGTCGCGCTCGGCTACCCGGTCGTCAAATACCTCGAGATCCGATGGAATCTGGCGCACGACATCAATGGCGGTTCCGGCATTTTTTTCACCGTCTATTACTACCTGACCTTCAACCATCTGGTCCATGCCGTCTGGGGTATCCTCGGCATCTTCTGGGTGCTTGCCCGCCTGCTGTTCGAGGGCTATTCGGCCGAGGACTATTCGGGTCTCGAAGCGCTGGCCAGCTACTGGCACGCGACGGACATCATCTGGCTGATCATCTTCCCGCTGTTTTACGTGCTTGCCTGACCATGAAGACCCGCGACAGCTTCCCCACCCTGACCCTGACCTGGCTGGCGCTGGTCGCCCTGACGCTGGTCAGCCTCGGCCTCGGTGAATGGTTCCGCGCCGCCGCATGGCTGCCAGTATTGGTGGCGGCGATCGTCTGGCTCAAGGGGGCGATGGTGGCGCGCTATTTCCTCGAGTCGCGCAACACGCACCCCTTCATTGCCCGACTGCTCAAAGGCTTCATCATCATTGCGCCGGTCGCGCTGGTCCTCACCGCGTTTTTCGGCGCAACATTCGCCCGCTGGGCCAGCCTTTAGCGGGCTCGGCGACTACGGATCAGTTTTCTTCCGGAACCACCTTGATCGCGCCGCATGGACACTCCGCGGCACACATGCCGCAGCCCTTGCAATAGTCGTAGTTGAAGGCGAAGCGCTTGCCGGGACCGAGCTTGATCACCGCGTTGTCGGGGCAGACCCCGTAGCAGTTGTCGCATTCGAAGCAGTTGCCGCAGGACATGCAGCGGCGCGCCTCGAACAGCGCGTTGTGCTCGTCGAGACCGCCAAGCACCTCCTCGAAAGTAGACTGGCGGCGAATGATGTCGAGCACCGGACGCACGGTCTTCGGCGCATCCGAGTAGTACCAGGGATTCATGCGCTCGAAGGTGGCGAGTTCGTGCTTGGGCGGCGCCACATAGCGCTCCCCGCGCAGCCAGGCGTCGATGGCGCGCGCGGCCTTCTTGCCATGGCCGATGGCAACGGTGACGGTGCGTTCGCTGCCGGCCATGTCGCCGCCGGCGAAAATGCCAGGGTGGCCTGTCATCATGCCGGCATCAACCTGGATCAGCCCGTGGTCGACGACCAGTCCCGGCACATTTTCCAGCAGCGAAAGATCGGCATCCTGACCGAGCGCGAGCACCACCGAATCGGCCTCGATCCGCTCGAACTCGCCGGTCGGTTGCGGCAGACCGTTTTCGTCGAGCACCATCTTCTCGACCATGATGTCGGCTTCGCCGGCCTCCTTGATGGTCGATAGCCATTTGATCGAGATGCCCTCCTGCAGCGCCTCCTCGACCTCGAAGTCGTGGGCCGGCATCTTGTCACGGGTGCGGCGGTAGACGATGATGGCCTCTTCGGCACCGAGGCGTTTGGCGGTGCGCGCAACGTCCATGGCGGTATTGCCGCCACCATAGACGACGACTCGGCGACCGAGCATGGGCGCCGTTTCTTCCTCCATGTCGTGCAGTACCGAAACCGCGTCGAGCACCTTGTTGGCATCACCGGCCGGGATGTAGGCGCGCTTGGCAAGGTGCGCACCGACGCCGAGGAAACAGGCGTCGAAACCCTGTTCCGCCATGACCTGACGCAGGTCGCTCACCTTGGTTTCCAGCCGCAGCTCGATACCGTAGTCGACAAGGCGCCGGATTTCGGCGTCGAGCACATCGCGCGGCAGGCGGTACTTGGGAATGCCGTAGCGCATCATGCCGCCGGCCTGCTCCGCCGCTTCGAAAATCGCCACCTGGTGGCCGAGACGGCGCAAGTGGTAGGCCGCCGAGAGGCCGGCCGGCCCGGCGCCGACCACCAGGACACGCTTGCCGGTGGACGGCGCGGGTGCGTCGAATTGCCAGCCCCGCCTGATCGCCTCGTCACCGAGAAAGCGCTCGACCGAGTTGATGCCGACTGCGGCATCGATGTTCTGGCGGTTGCAGGCGCCCTCGCAGGGGTGATAGCAGACGCGGCCCATGATCGCGGGCAACGGATTGTTCGCCGTCAATGAGCGCCAGGCATTTTCGTAGTCGCCGCTTTCGGCGTGAAACAACCAACCCTGGATATTCTCGCCTGCCGGACAGGTTGCATTGCAGGGTGGCAGGCGGTCGACATACACGGGACGCGTGGTGCGCCACGAGCCGGTACGATTGGCCAGCGAGGAACCGGGATCGAGGGTGATGGCAAAGGGCTTGTCCATTAGCGTTCTCCCTGCCCGAGCAGGCCATAGCGTTTGATGTTGCGGTCGGCCATCGCCTGCAGCCTGGCGATTACCGCCACGTTCGGCTGCTTGCCGAACAGGTGGGCATAGCGCTTCTGCGGTTTCAGGTATTCCTCGACCGGCTGTTGCCGGCGGATCGGCAGCACCGATCTTATTTCGCCGTGCTCGGCCTCGAATACCGGAAAGATGCCGGTCTCCTTGGCCAGGCGCGCCATGTGGATGGTTTCCTGCGAGGCCGTTCCCCAGCCGAGCGGACACGGTACGAGGATATGGATGTAGCGCGCACCGCGAATCTCCATGGCGCGCCGCACCTTGGCTTCGAGATCGCGCAGGTCGGCCACCGTCGCCGTGGCGACGTAGGGGATGTCATGCGCCAGCGCGATCGCCGGCAAGAACTTGCCCTGGCCGAAAACATTGCCCGGTTCGGGTCCGACGGCCATCGTCGTTGCTGTCCGCGCCGCCGGCGGCGTGGCGGAGGAGCGCTGGACGCCAGTGTTCATGTAGCCCTGATTGTCGTAGCAAATGTAGAGCACGTCATCGTTGCGTTCGAACATGCCGGACAGGCAGCCGAAGCCGATATCGGTCGTTCCGCCATCGCCGCCCTGGGCGACGACGCGGACATCGTGCTCCTGCTCACCCTTCTTCCGCTTGACTTTGATCGCGGCGGCGATGCCGGTGGCGACCGCGGCCGTATTGCCGAACAGCGAGTGGATCCACGGAATCTGCCACGAAGTTTCCGGATAGGGCGTGGAAAACACTTCGAGGCAACCGGTGGCATTGGCCGCGACGAGCTGGCCGTCGCTGGCCTCCATCGCCGCATCGATCGCATAGCGCGCCCCCAGCGCTTCGCCGCAGCCCTGGCAGGCGCGGTGACCGGAGTTGATCGAGTTGAAGCGCTTGGCACTTGCCTGCACGCTGCGTTCCTCGGGTGCAAGCAGGCGGTTGCCGACGGTGAAGGTGCCGGTCTGGTAGAACTTGACGGGTTGAAAGGACATGCTCGATCACCTCTCAATAGTTTCGCGCGCCGACGACGCCGACGTCGCGCAGCAGGGCCTCGGCGACCGGCCCGCTGCGGCGGCGGGCCTTTTCGCGTTCGAGTTGCTTGTTGACCGCCTTCCAGTCGAGATCGAGGAAGGTCACCGGATCCAGTGCTTCGCGGGTCGCTTTCTCGAACAGGGCGGTCAGCGATTTCACCGTGATGGCGCGGCCGCCCAGACCGGCAACGACCGTGAACCCTTTCAGGCCCATGCCGGTAACCGCCATGCGCACGTCGGTCGCGACGATGCCGCCGATCCCGACGGCGAGACTTTTTTCCAGCACGACGAAGCGCTTGCAGTGCTTCAGGGCGGCGGCGACCGCGGCAAGCGGGAACGGGCGATAGCTGGTGATGCCAAGCACGCCGATACTGTGGCCGCCATTTTCCGGCAGGCGCATGGCGTCGACCGTATCCTTGATCGTGCCCAGCACCGAACCCATCGCGATCACAATGGTTTCGGCATCCTCGGTCAGGTAGGTACGGAGCAAGCCGCCGGAATCGCGGGCGAACACCGACCCGAATTCCGCCGCCAGTTGCGGAATGCGCTCGAGCGCCTGCATCTGCTTGGCGTGGGCAAGGTAGCGCACTTCCGTGAAGGCTTCCGGACCGACCATGGCACCGATCGAGACCGGCTCGTTCGGGTCGAGCACCTGGCGCGGTTCATAGGGTGGCAGATAGGCATCGACCTGCGCCTGCGTCGGCATGTCGACACGCTCGTAGGCATGGGTCAGGATGAAGCCGTCCATGCACACCATCACCGGCATCGAGAGCTCCTCGGCCAGCTTGAAGGCCTGGATGTGCAGGTCGAGCGCCTCCTGGTTGGTTTCGGCGAACAGCTGAATCCACCCGCAATCGCGTTGCGAGAGCGAATCGGAATGGTCGTTCCAGATATTGATCGGCGCGCCGATGGCGCGGTTGGCGACGGTCATGACGATCGGCAGGCCAAGGCCGGCGGCGTTGTACACCGCCTCCACCATGAAAAGCAGGCCCTGCGAGGCGGTCGCCGTGTAGCTGCGCGCACCCGCTGCCGAAGCGCCGATGGCCACCGACATGGCGGCGAACTCGGATTCGACATTGATGTACTCGCAGTCGGTGAGCGCGCCCTCCTTCACCATTTCGCCGAGCGCCTCGACGATGTGCGTCTGCGGGGAGATCGGGTAGGCACAGATCACTTCCGGACGGCAAAGCGCCACCGCCTCGGCGACGGCGCGCGAACCTTCGATCTGCTTAAGCATGTGCTGCCTCCATTTCCTGCCGCACGATCTTGTAGGCTTCGGTCGCGGCAGCGATATTGCCATCGGCCAGCTTGCCCGAGAACCTGGCGCGGATGGCCTTGATGACCGACTCCAGCTGGATGATGCCCGACACGGCGGCGAACCCGCCGAGCAGCGGCACGTTCGGCACCGGCCGTCCAACATGGCGGAGCGCCAGATCGGTGGCGGAGACGGTGCGCAGGCGTTCCGCCCGGTGACGCCCGACGAAATCGGCAAGCCCGAGTTCCGCGAAGGTCTTGCTGGTGTTGATCAGGATGTAACCGTCCGGCTTCAGGCCAGCGAAGACATCGACCTGATGCAACAAGGTCGGATCCTGGATGATCAGCGCGTCAGGCGCCATGATCGGCTCGCGCAGGCGGATCTCCCGGTCGGCGATGCGACAGAACGCCACCACCGGCGCCCCAGTGCGCTCCGAGCCGAAGCTGGGAAAGGCCTGAGCATGCCGCCCTTCTTCAAATGCGGCGATCGACAGCATTTCGGCAGCGGTGACGACACCTTGGCCACCGCGTCCGTGTATTCGAACCTGGAACATTGTCTCCTC
>DATIUN010000263.1:0-3622 GCA_035466795.1 Azonexus sp.
ACAGCTTTCCCGGCAACGTGCGCGAGTTGCGCAACATCGTCATCCGCCTGACCGCGCGCCATCCCGGCCAGACCATCAGTGCGGCACAGTTGCTGGGCGAATTCGACACCTCCGACGAGGTCGACCGCAGCAGCCGGGGCACTGTCGTCGAGAACAACCACGAGCAGCGCATGCAGGCCGCCCTGAAGCACCTGCAGGCCGCCGCCGGCATCGATCTCGACGCGACGCTCGCCGCCTGGGAGCGCAGTTACATCGAAGCCGCCCTCGAACTGTGCGCCGGCAATGTCAGTCGCGCCGCCCGCCGCCTCGGCATCAATCGCACCACCCTCTACAACCGCATGGAAAGCTGGCACCGTTCATGAGCCTTTATCTCGAGCACTTCGGCCTGCGCGAACCGCCCTTCCGCATCACCCCGCATACCGATTTCTTCTTTACCGGCGCCAACCGCGGGCCGACGCTCGACGCACTGATCTACGCCATCACCCAGGACGAAGGCATCGTCAAGGTCACCGGTGAAGTCGGCAGCGGCAAGACCATGCTCTGCCGCATGCTGCTCGAACGCCTGCCGGCCGACGTCGAATCGCTCTACCTCGCCAACCCGTCGCTGTCGCGCAGCGAAATCCTCGGCGCCATCGCCGACGAACTGGGCATTCCGGCCGACGGCAAGACCACGCATTCGATGATCCGCACGCTGCAGGATGCACTGGTCGAGCGTTACGCGGCCGGCAAACGGGTCGTCATCATGATCGACGAAGCGCATGCCATGCCGGCCGAGTCGCTGGAGGAAATCCGGCTGCTTTCCAACCTCGAATCGAAAGCCACCAAGCTGCTGCAGATCGCCCTCTTCGCCCAGCCCGAACTCGACGAACGCCTGGCCGCCAACGACATGCGCCAGTTGCGTGAACGCATCACCCAGCATTTCAACCTGTCGCCGCTCAAGGCCGGCGAAGTCGGCAACTACATCGACTTCCGCTTGCGCGCCGCCGGCTACCACGGCCCCAACCCGTTCACGACACGCGCCGTCGAGACGATCGCCAGGCTCTCCGAAGGCTTGTCCCGGCGCATCAACATCCTGGCCGACAAGGCGCTGCTCGCCGCCTATTCCGGCGGAACGCACCAGGTCGATGCCGCCGAGGTCAAGGTCGCGGCGCAGGATGCCCGTTTCGCGCCGATCCGGCAGAAGACCGCCGGCATCTTCACGCCGCCTCTGAAGTGGGCGCTGGCCGGCGGACTCGTTCTCGCCCTCGCCGTTCTTGCCTATGCCCTGTGGCCACGCCAGTCCGCCAGCCCCGCTCCGGCTGGAGAAAGCCCCCGGGCCGAAGCAGGCGGGCCGGCAGCGTCTGGCGCGAGCGCCCCGCCAACGGCAAAGGCGGCGGCACAACCTGGCGCCGTCACCTCGCCCCTCATTGCCCAGCACAGCGCCCTTTACGATGCCTGGCTCGCCACCGCTCCCGGTGATCACTATTTCATCCAGTTGGCCGCCAGAAGCGCTGAACACACCGACGATGTCGAGAATTTCCTGGCCCGCGCCGGCCAGTGGCTGGAACCGGCGGAATTGCGGGTCTACCGGACGGGGACGCCGGAAAGCGGCAAAATCAGCGTCATCTATGGCGACTATCCGACCCGGGCAGCGGCCTGGGCGGCGGTCCGGAGCCTTTCGGAGCAGATTCGCCAGATGCGCCCCTACCCGCGCCGGGTGAGCACGTTACAATGATGACAACGTCACCGGTCGACCTGCCGGCGCCAGAAGCGGCGCCTTGTGCTAGCATGCCGGCAGACTGCAACGTTGCCACAACCTGCTCGAAAAAAGGCCTTTTCGGATGAAATACGGTTTCCTCAGTGCAACCCTGTTGGCGCTGGCCCTCGCCGCGTGCCAGGCACCGACGCCGCAACAACCATTGGCCGGCCACCTCAGTAGCGAGACTTCGGCACCCCAGGCGCGCGGCGACATTCCCGCCCCGGTCCAGCAGACGCTGGCGGTACCCAAACCGCGCAGCACGCCCAAGACCGAAACCTACAGCGTCGTCGTCAACAACGTTCAGGTCAAGGATCTGCTCTTCGCACTGGCGCGTGACGCCAAGGTCAATGTCGATATCCACCCGGGGATTACCGGCGTCGTTTCGCTCAATGCGATCAACCAGACGCTGCCGCAACTGCTGACGCGCATTTCCAAACAGGTCGACATGCGCTTCGAACTTGACGGCCCGAACCTCTCGGTAATGCCGGATTCGCCTTTCCTCAAGCATTACAAGGTCGATTACGTAAACATGGCGCGCAATGTGACCGGCACCGTGTCGATCAATACCCAGATCGCCACCAGCGTCCCTGGTGCAGGCGGGACCGGGGGCGGCGGTGGCACCCCGGTAGCCGCTGGCGGGAATACTTCCAAGACCGAAATTACCAACACCTCGAAAAACCTGTTCTGGGAGCAACTTGAAAAAAATATCAAGGACATCCTGCACGAAACCGACAAGGTCTTCCCCGAGGGTTCGAGCGAAACCTTCATCGAGCAGGCCAATTCACAAACCTTGACCGGCGCCGCCGCATTGCCGCAAGGAGGTGGTCAACGCGCTGCGCAGTCTATCGCCAGCGCCCTGCAGACCAACCCGGTGCCCGGCTCGTCGAGCCAGGCCACCGGCAACTCGCTGGTCCGCCGCAGCACCTTCCGCGAGGCCGCCTCAGTCATCATGAACCCGGAGAGCGGCGTCGTCACGGTCCGCGCAACGTCGCGTCAGCATGAAAAGATCCAGGAATTCATCGACCGCGTAATCGTCTCGTCGCGCCGGCAAGTGCTGATCGAAGCCACCATCATCGAGGTTCAGTTGGGCGAGGGCTACCAGCAGGGCATCCAGTGGGAGCGCCTGAGAAAGGATGGCTCGACCAAGTTCTCGATCACGCCGGCGACGGTCAACAGCAACGTCGGCACTGCCGTTTCGCCGTTCACCATCAGTTTCAGTCAGCTGGGCGGGGCTTTCGACATCGCCGGCATGGTCGACCTGCTGCAAAGCTACGGAACCGCCAAGGTGTTGTCCAGCCCCCGCCTTTCGGTGTTGAACAATCAGACAGCGCTGCTCAAGGTTGTGGAAAATTACACCTATTTCTTCGTCAAGTCAGACATCGTTCCCGCAACCGTTGTTGGCGCTCAACCCACAACCGCCACGACAACGACCCCGCAAACGGTTTCTGTGGGACTCGTGATGACCGTTACACCGCAAGTCAGTGATACCGGCACGGTTATTTTGAATGTAAGGCCAAGCATATCCAGCATCACCGAACTCAAAGCCGACCCCAACCCGGAGCTCGCAAAGGCCGGTGTATCCAACCTGGTGCCGCAAATCAGCACCCGGGAAATCGAATCGGTCATGCGCGTCAATAGCGGCGAGATCGCCGTCCTCGGCGGTCTCATGAAGGACGGCGTTGACTGGAAAACCGGCCGCATCCCGCTCGCCGGGCAGATTCCCCTGATCGGCGAACTGTTCAATACGCGCAACAATTCCGCGACCAAGTCGGAGTTGGTGATCTTCCTGCGCCCGGTAATCATCAAGGATCCGAGCCTGAACGGCGATTTTGCCGCATACCGCGCGCAACTTCCCGGCGAAAGCTTCTTCAGCCAGTCACCCGA
>DATIUN010000264.1:0-5234 GCA_035466795.1 Azonexus sp.
AGGAATTCGGCATCGACCTGCACGGCATCCGGATCGTCAACGCCAAGCACAGCCACGACGCGGCGGCGATCGCCGTCTCGCTGGTCCGTACCGGCGACGCCGAGGCGCTGATGAAGGGCAGCCTGCATACCGATGAGCTGATGGCCGAGGTAGTGTCGCGCGCCAACGGCCTGCGCACGGCGCGCCGCATCAGCCACGTCTTCCTGATGAACGTGCCGACCTACCATCGCCCCTTGCTGATCACCGACGCGGCGATCAACATCGCGCCGACGCTGGAAGACAAGGTGGACATCGTCCAGAACGCGATCGACCTGGCGCACATCATCGGCATTCCCGAGCCCAAGGTGGCGATCCTCTCGGCGGTCGAAACGGTCAACCCGAAGATCCAGTCTACGCTGGATGCCGCGGCGCTTTGCAAGATGGCCGATCGCGGCCAGATCAAGGGCGGCATCCTCGACGGTCCGCTCGCCTTCGACAACGCGGTATCGATCGTCGCCGCCAAGACCAAGGGCATCAAGTCGGCGGTCGCCGGCCATGCGGAAATCCTCGTCGTCCCTGACCTCGAGTCGGGCAACATGGTCGCCAAGCAGCTCGAATACCTCGCCAACGCGCTGACTGCCGGCATCGTGCTTGGCACCCGCGTTCCCATCGTCCTCACCAGCCGCGCCGACACGGCAGAAACACGTGTCGCTTCATGCGTGATCGCCGCGCTCGTCGCCCACGCCAACCGGGCCAAGGGAAACACCTGAATGACACGCGGCATCCTCACCATCAACGCCGGATCGTCCTCGATCAAGTTCGCGCTGTTCGAACTGAATGGCGGTTTGAGCGCCAGGGCAAGCGTTTCCGGCCAGATCGACGGCATCGGCGCCGAGGCCAGGCTGATTGCCCGGGATCCGTCGGGCAAACATGAAATTGCCCTCGAACTTGCCGGCGGCCAGGAAGCACAGCATCAGGCCAGCCTGAATTTCCTGCTGAAATGGCTGCGGGAAACGCAGCACGGCTGGGATCTGGCGGCCGTCGGCCATCGCGTGGTTCATGGCGGCGAGCTTTTTTCGGCGCCGATCGCGGTCGACCGCGAAATCGTCGAGAAACTCGAGCGTTTCATCACCCTCGCCCCGTTGCATCAGCCGCACAACCTCAACGGCATCAAGGCCATCGCCAGCCTGCTGCCCGATGTCCGTCAGGTAGCCTGCTTCGATACCGCCTTCCATCGCACCAATCCGCCGGTCGCCCAGGCTTTCGCCATCCCGCGCGCCTTGTCGGCCGAAGGCATCAAGCGCTACGGCTTCCACGGCCTGTCCTACGAATTCATCGCCCGCGTGCTGCCCGAACATACGCCGCGCGCCAGCGGGCGCGTGATCGTCGCCCACCTCGGCAACGGATCCTCGATGTGCGGCATGGTCGACCGCAAGAGCATGTCTTCAACCATGGGCTTCACCGCCATCGACGGCCTGATGATGGGCACGCGAACCGGCGCCATCGACCCCGGCGTACTCATCTACCTGATGGACAACAAGGGCATGGGCTCGCCGGAACTGACCCGGCTGCTCTACAAGGAATCCGGTCTGCTCGGCGTTTCCGGCATCAGCCAGGACATGCGCACCCTGCTGGCCTCCGGCGCGCCGGAAGCGGAAGAGGCGATCGACCTCTATTGCTTCCGCATCGTGCGCGAAATCGGCTCGCTCGCCGCGTCCATCGGCGGCATCGATGCGCTGGTGTTCACCGGCGGCATCGGCGAACATGCGGCGGAAATCAGGCGCCGCGTCTGCTCGCGTCTCGGCTGGCTCGGTGCGACGCTCGACGAGGCCGCCAACGCCGCGGACCGGTTGCGCATTTCCACCGCGGCGAGCGGGGTCGATTTGCTGGTCATCCCGACCAACGAAGAGTGGATGATTGCGCATCACGCGCAAAACCTGCTCGGCCTCTGAAGAAATTTTTTCCCTCCGGCCCCGGCACCGCAAGGTCCCGGGGCTTTGTTTTTCGGGCCTTCCCGGGGCATCGGCACGTCAGGCGGGAACATGCAAAAAATACCATATATAGTTCTGTTATTGCCTTGACCCACTAGATATAGTAGCTTTGCAAAATTCGAAGACAATCCAGACCACCGATCAAAACCATACCGAGGAGCGCAAAATGAGCCCAGTTTCAGAACAACTCTCGCTGACCGATATTCCTGCACCCCCCAAATTTGCGCCCCTGCCCGAACAGGAAATTTCCGGCGAGGTTCTGATCGAGAAATACGCCAAGGGTTCGGAAACCAACGTCCATGACGTGCGCCGCCGCGTCGCCTATGCGCTGGCCCAGGTCGAGCAGGAAAAGGATCGTGCGCACTGGGAGGCGAAGTTCCTGTGGGCCCAGGAAAACGGCTTCATCCCGGCCGGTCGCATCAACTCCGCTGCCGGTACCGATCTCCAGGCGACGCTGATCAACTGTTTCGTGCAGCCGGTCGGCGACTCCATCGTCGAGACCACCGACGGCAAACCCGGCATCTACACGGCGCTGGCCCAGGCCGCCGAAACCATGCGTCGTGGCGGCGGCGTCGGCTATGACTTTTCTTCCATCCGGCCGCAGGGCGCCCACGTCAAGGGCACGCAGTCGCGCGCTTCCGGTCCGGTTTCCTACATGCGCGTCTTCGACCGTTCCTGCGAGACCGTCGAATCGGCCGGCGCCCGCCGCGGTGCGCAGATGGGCGTCCTGCGTTGCGACCATCCGGATATCGAAGTCTTCATCCACGCCAAGGACAAGGGCGATCTGACCAACTTCAACATCTCGATCGGCGTCACCGATGCCTTCATGGAAGCGGTCGACAGCGATGGCGAAGTCGAACTGACCCACCGCGCCGAACCCAATGCCGAGATGCGTTCCAGCGGCGCCTACCAGCGCGAGGACGGTCAGTGGGTGTACCGCAAGCTGCGCGCCCGCGACCTGTGGGATCAGGTCATGAAATCCACCTACGATCACGCCGAGCCGGGCATTCTCTTCCTCGACCGCATGAACAAGGACAACAACCTCAATTACTGCGAAGTGATCGAGGCCACCAATCACTGCGCCGAACAGCCGCTGCCCCCCTACGGCTGCTGCTGTCTGGGCTCGATCAACCTGACCCTGTACGTCAAAAACCCGTTCTCCGAGCAGGCCGAATTCGATTTCGACGCCTTCGGCGAAGTCGTCCGCATCTCCACCCGCATGCTCGACAACGTGCTCGATGCCACCCACTGGCCGCTCGAACGCCAGCAGCAGGAAGCCGCCAACAAGCGCCGCGTCGGCCTCGGCTACACCGGTCTCGGCGACGCGTTGACCATGCTGCGCCTGCGCTACGACAGGCCCGAAGCCCGTGCCATGGCGACCCGCATCACCGAACACATGCGCGACACCGCCTATCTTTACTCGGTCGACATGGCCAAGGAACGCGGCGCCTTCCCGCTGTTCAACGCCGAACTGTATCTTTCCGGCGGCAACTTCGCCTCGCGTCTGCCGAACGAGGTCAAGGCCGAGATCCGCAAGCACGGCCTGCGCAATTCCCACCTTCTCTCCATCGCACCGACCGGCACTATTTCGCTGGCCTTCGCCGATAACGCATCGAATGGCATCGAGCCGCCCTTCTCCTGGACCTACAGCCGCAAGAAGCGCATGCAGGATGGCACGCTCAAGGAATACTCGGTCGAGGATTACGCCTGGCGCCTTTACAAGCACATGGGCGGCGACGTCAGCAAACTGCCCGACTACTTCGTCACCGCGCTGGAAATCTCGGCCGCCGCCCACAAGGACATGGTCGCCGCAGTCGCGCCGCATATCGACACCTCAATCTCCAAGACGGTCAACGTGCCGGCCGAATACCCCTACGAAGAGTTTCAGGATCTCTACATGAGCGCCTGGAAATCGGGCCTCAAGGGTCTGGCGACCTACCGCCCGAACAGCATTCTCGGTTCGGTCCTCTCCGTCGAACCGAGCAAGACCGAGGCTGTTGCGGTCGACGCCAAGGCGCCCCAGGATTTCGTTTCCGACGCCAACCGCCGCCTCTCGATCAAGGACCTCCCCGCCCCGGTGCTCGCCAGCCTGCGCTGGCCGAACCGCCCCAACCTGCCGGAAGGCAACCTGTGCTGGACCTACATGCTCGACTCGCCGATCGGCAAGTTCGCGCTGTTCGTCGGCCACGTCGAACCGGAAGGCCGTGCCTGGCCGTTCGAAGTCTGGGCCAACGGCCCCGCCGAACCGCGTGGCCTCGGCGCCGTCGCCAAGACCCTGTCGATGGACATGCGCGCCAACGACCACGACTGGCTGGAAATGAAGCTGGACGCCCTCGCCAAGACCCCCGGCGAATCCTTCGAAATGCCGATGCCGCCGCACGGCGAGCGCAAGCGCGTGCCCTCGGTGGTTTCCGCGATGGCGCAGATCATCCGCTTCCGTGTCGAGCAACTCGGTGCCCTCAAGCATGAAGGCCCGACCCCGGTGAAGGACGCGCTGTTCAGCAACAAGGAGCCGAAGACCGGCACCGACGGCACGCTGTCGTGGACGGTGGACGTCAACAATCCTTCCACCGGCGAGGATTTCGTTCTCGGCCTCAAGGAAATCACCCTCCCCGACGGCGTCACCCGCCCCTACTCGATGTGGCTGTCCGGCAACTATCCGCGCGCCCTCGACGGCCTGTCCAAGCTGCTGTCGCTCGACATGCGCGTCCTCGATCCGGCCTGGATCGGCATGAAGCTGCGCAAGCTGCTCGACTACCCGGAACCGCTCGGCGACTTCATGGCCTTCATTCCCGGCTCGCGCAAGCAGCAGACCTACCCGTCGACCGTCGCTTACATCGCCAATCTGATCATCCATCGCTACGCAATGCTCGGCGTCCTCGACGAGAGCGGTTTCCCGCTGCAGCAGATGGGCATCCTGAAAGCGCCGGAAGATGCCAGCAATACCGTGCATCCGACGCAGGGCAAGCTGTGCGGCGAATGCGGCAACCACACGATGATCCGCAAGGACGGCTGCGATTTCTGTACTGCCTGCGGCGCGGTCGGTACCTGCGGCTGACAGCGGCCCGCTTCAAGCAAAACGCCCCGGAAAGCCAGGGCGTTTTTATTTAGCGGGCTACTACTATCCGCCGCAGGTACCCACCGCGCCACAGGCGGTGCAAAAGTCACAGCCATCCTTGCGAATCATCGTGTGGTTGCCGCACTCGCCGCACAGCTTGCCTTGGGTCGGGTGCACCGAGTTGCTGGCGTCTTCCGGCGCTTTCA
>DATIUN010000265.1:0-11106 GCA_035466795.1 Azonexus sp.
GTGATTTTGGTGCCCATGGTCTTGACGATCCGCCAACCGCCCAGATAGGTGCCCCAGGCAATGGCAGCGTAGCAGGAATACACCACCCACATGGGCAGGGTGGCGACGTCCTTGGTGGCGACGCCAGCGGTGATCAGCAGCAGCCAGATGATGCCGATGGTCTTTTGGGCATCGTTACCGCCATGGCCCAGGCTGTAGGCGGCGGCGGCGAACAACTGTCCGCTGCGGAACCATTTTCCCGCCTGGTGCGGGGTGCTGTTGCGGAATACCCAGGCTACAAGCACCATCAGCATGCCGCCGATGAAGAAGCCGACCAGCGGCGAGATGATGATGAACGCGAGGATCTTTCCGAAACCCGCCCAGACGATCGGCGCTCCCGACCCGGCCTTGGCTATCGTGGCGCCGACCAGGCCGCCGACCAGGGCGTGCGAAGACGACGACGGAATGCCGTAGTACCAGGTAATGATGTTCCAGGCGAGCGCCCCCATCAGGGCGCCGAAAATCACGTAATGATCGACGTAGGTCGGATCCACCGTTCCCTTGCCGATGGTGGCCGCCACCGAGAGATGGAAGACCCAGAGCGCGGCGAAGTTGAAGAAGGCGGCAAAAACCACCGCCTGCTTGGGTGTCAGTGCGCCGGTGGCGACGATGGTGGAGATAGAGTTGGCACCGTCATGAAACCCGTTCATGAAGTCGAATGCCAAGGCCACGAAGATGAGCAACGCCAGCGCCCAGACGCTGATGGTCAGGTGTTCCATTTGCGTGGCCCTCAGGAGTTCTCGATCAGGATTTCTTCGATGGTCTTGGCGGCGTCTTCGCAACGATCCAGCACCTCTTCCTGCAAGGCGTAGAACTCGCGCATCTTGATCGCCGTCCAGATCGAGGTACCGCCATCGAACAGGCTCGTGATGGCCTTGCGTTGAATGCGGTCGGCCTGCGATTCGATGGCGTCGATTTCCTTGCACAGATCCGTCGTTTCCTGCTTGCGATCCTTCGCTGGCAGCGAGATCACCGCGCGGTTGAGGCGCATGCAGGCATCGGCGGCGAGCTCGGCCAATTCGCGGGATTCGACGGTCGATTCCTGGATGTTGTACATGCCCACCGCATTGGCGACATCCTGCAATGCGTTGAGTACGTTGTCCAACTCGATGGTCAGGGTATGGATCTGATCGCGGTTGATCGGCGTGGTGAATGAGCGGTGCAACAGCGTGATCAGTTCCGCCTTGATCTTGTCGGCGCTCTGCTCGTTCATGTTGACTTCGGCAACCAGCACCGGAATGTCCTCGGTACCCCTGCCAAGCCCGTTCATCAGGCGAAGCGTTGCGTTGGCGCCAGCCACCACACGATCGGAATGTGCGGCGAGAAGCTCGAAAAACTCCTTGCGTTGTGGCATTAAACTACTGAACATGAAAGGTCTCCCGACGATTTTTGTTACAGGCACATTGCATTCATATTACAACTTTTGCGCAGGAAGGGTGCCACTTCTCGAGCAGGCACAAGTTCGCTGCAACAAGGCAATCCCGTGCGCCCCCAGATCGCCATCCCGTCCGAAGAAGTCCAGATAACAGCCATCCGCGCCCAGGGCGCTGGCGGACAGAACATCAACAAGGTCGCCAATGCCGCGCACCTGCGCTTCGACATCGCCGCTTCATCGCTGCCCGCGGAGGTTCGCGAGCGCCTTCTGAAGCTGGACGACCGGCGCATCAGCAAGGACGGCATCGTCATCATCAAGGCCCAGGAATTCCGCAGCCTCGAGAAAAACCGGACTGAAGCCATGCGCCGCTTGCAGGGACTGGTCGACAGCGTCGCAGTGCTGCCGAAGAAGCGCCGGCCGACCAGGCCGACCCGGAGTTCGGTCGCCAAACGCCTGGCGTTCAAGGACCGCCGTTCGCAGCTCAAGGCAGGGCGCGGCTCGCGCGGGATAGAATAGCGGCCGTGCCCGCGTCGTGGCACCGTTGCCACGCGCATTTCCGGACTTACAGCATGTTACGACTGACCGAAATCAAGCTTCCGCTCGACCATCCTGCAGATGCGCTCCGCGCTGCCATCTGCCAGCGCCTGGGCATCGCGGAAGATGAACTGGTCGGCCACACGGTTTTCCGCCGCAGCTTCGATGCGCGCAAGAAAACGGCGATCGCCCTGATCTACGCGGTCGACGTCGAAATCAGCCACGAAACGGAAGTGCTCGCCCGGCTAGGCGGCGAACGCAACATCATGCCCACGCCCGACACCACGTACCGCTTCGTCACCCAGGCGCCCGCCGGCCTGTCGGCGCGCCCCGTGGTCATCGGCACCGGCCCCTGCGGCCTGTTCGCCGGCCTGCTGCTGGCGCAAATGGGATTCCGCCCGATCATTCTCGAGCGCGGCAAGATCGTCCGCGAACGGACCAAGGACACTTGGGGCCTGTGGCGTCAGGGCAAGCTCGATCCCGATTCGAACGTGCAGTTCGGCGAGGGTGGCGCCGGCACCTTCTCCGACGGCAAGCTTTACAGCCAGATCAAGGATCCGCAGCATCACGGGCGCAAGGTACTGGAGGAATTCGTCAAGGCCGGCGCGCCGGAAGAAATCCTCTACGTCAACAAGCCGCACATCGGCACCTTCCGGCTGGTCAGCATGGTCGAGAAAATGCGCGCCAGCATTTTCGCGCTCGGTGGCGAAGTGCGCTTCGGCGCCAAGGTCGAGGAAGTCGAGATTGACCGCGACACCAGCGGCAACGGGCAGGTACGCGGCGTGCGGCTGGCCGGCGGCGAGCGCATCGCCGCCGATCACGTCGTGCTGGCGGTCGGCCACAGCGCCCGCGACACCTTCCACATGCTCTACGACCGCGGTGTCCATATCGAAGCCAAGCCGTTCTCGATCGGCGTCCGCATCGAACACCCGCAATCGCTGATCGACCGCGCCCGCTTCGGCCCGGCGGCCGGTCATCCGCTGCTCGGCGCCGCCGACTACAAGCTGGTGCATCACTGCGCCAACGGACGCACCGCCTACAGTTTCTGCATGTGTCCGGGCGGCACCGTGGTCGCCGCCACCTCGGAACCTGGCTGCGTGGTGACCAACGGCATGAGCCAGTATTCACGCGCCGAGCGCAACGCCAACAGCGGCATCGTCGTCGACATTTCGCCCGAGGTAGACTATCCCGGCCACCCGCTGGCCGGCATCGATTTCCAGCGCCACTGGGAAGCGAAGGCTTTTGCAGCCGGCGGCGGCGACTATTCGGCGCCCGCCCAGCGGGTCGGCGATTTTCTCGCCGGCCGGCCGTCGACCGCGCAAGGCGGCGTCGAACCCTCCTATACGCCTGGCGTGCGCTGGACCGATCTCGCGCTGTGCCTGCCGCCGTTCGTCGTCGCGGCGCTGCGCGAGGCGCTGCCCGCCTTCGACAGGCAGATTCACGGTTTCGCGATGGCCGATGCGGTGATGACCGGCGTCGAAACACGGACCTCGTCACCGATCCGCATCAAGCGTGGCGACGACTTCCAGAGCATCAACACACGCGGCCTCTATCCGGCCGGCGAAGGTGCCGGTTACGCCGGGGGCATCCTGTCGGCCGGGGTCGACGGGATCAAGGTGGCGGAAGCCGTCGCTCGGTCGATGGTCAACCGGGATTGAAAAAGCGTCCGGCAGTGTCCTATTTCGTCTCCAGTTCCGCGATCAGACGGCTCAGTTCGGGGTTGCCCGGCAACATCTCCGCGAGTTGCTTCGCATAGCGCAGGGCGGCTTGCCGGTCGCCGGTTTCGCGGCTGATCGACAGCAGCGCACCGAGGATGTCGAGATCGTCGGGATGTCGCTTGTTCGCGCTGCGCAGCAGGGCCAGCGCCTGCTCGCGCTTGCCAGCGGAATCGACAGCGATGGCATGCACGTAGGCATAGCGCGCGTTATCGGGGGCCAGCCTCGCCGCTTCGACGAATTCGTTGAGCGCCGCGGCCTTGTCGCCCTTGCGCGTCAACAGCAGCCCGAGGGAATGGTGCAGATCGGCATCGCGCGGCATCGCCGCCAGGCCCCGGCGCAATACCTTTTCCCCTTCCGGTTCGCGCCCGATCTGGCGGAAGGCATCGGCAAGATTGACATAGGCGCCGGGAAATCCCTTGTCGAGCACGATGGCGCGCTCGAACGCGGCAATCGCCTCGTCGACGCGTCCCTGCTGCAGGCGCAGATTGCCGAGGTTGACCTGGCCCGACGGCCAGTCGGCCTCCAGCGCCAGGGCGTTTTCATACTCCAGCAGGGCGGCGGCACGGGCGGCGCGCTTGCCCTCCGGAATCTGGGCATCCGGTATGTCGGCAAGGAGGCGCGCCGCTTCGATGCGCACGCCACGGATCGGGTCGGAGAGCAGCGGCGCGCCACCGAGTATCCGGTTCGCCGGCTCAGCTCTGGCGATCATGCCCAGCGCGGCGACGCGCACCGAGGGGTCGGCATCCTGCAACAGCGCACGCGCCGCGGACAGCGTACCGGGGTTGGCATGGGGCTGCGCCAGTGTGGCTGCCGTCGCCCGGACGATTGCCGGCGCCGTCGGGCTGGCGGCGAGTTCGAGCAGGCCGGGCAAGGCGCGTACGCCCTGCGTCTCGCCGGCGTGCAAGGTGCTGCCGTAGTGCGGGCGCTCGCGCCAGCGCTTGCCATACCACTGGTCCATGGCACTGGCTGCCCACTGCGGCTTCCTGTCGGTGTGGCACTGGGTACAGGCGTTGGGACTGCCCAGCGTCATCGAAAGATCCGGGCGCGGGATGCGCAGGCTGTGATCCTGGCGGGCGTGGATCACCATGTAGTTCTGCGTCGGCATGTGGCAGGTGATGCACTGCGCCCCCTTGCCGCCCGCCGCATGGCGGTGGTGTTGCGGAGCGTCGAACTCGGTGGCGGCATGGCAGCGGGTGCACAGCGCATTGCCTTCGGCGCGCAGTTTCTGGCTGTGCGGCTCGTGGCAATCCATGCAGGTGACGCCATTCTGGTACATCCTGCTTTGCAGGAACGAGCCCCAGACATAGACCTCTTCGCGCTGCTGGCCGTCGGCATGGTAGTTGGGTGCGGTGAGCATCGCCAGGCGATGGCTGTCTTCCAGCGGCGCCCCGGGGGTCCGGTCTTCGCTCAGAGTCGAGCGGCGGGCGTGGCAGGCGGCGCAGCTGTTCATTGCTGCAGGATCTGCCGGCTTGTCGCGCACGGCAAATTTCGCTGCGTCGCCCGGGAATTTCCAGGCTTCCTTCCAGCGGCTTTGCAGTGCGGGCAGGCCCTTGCTGTCACCGGCGGCATACGGCGGCTTGGCCTGTTTGGCCCAGTCGACGTGAGCGGATGCCGGACCGTGACAGGTTTCGCAGGCGACGTTGATTTCGCTGAACGTCGTCTTGTAGGTCTGGCTGGCCGCGTCGTAGCCCTTGTGCAGATTGGTCGAATGGCACTCGGCGCACTGCAGGGCCCAGTTGTGATAGACGCCCGTCCAGTGCAGGGGGTCCGTGTAGTCGGTCTTCTGCTTGGGATAAAGATGAAACCAGCGCTGGCCGCCTTCGCTTTTCGGGCGGCTATCCCAGGCAATCGGCAGCGCCTGGTAACGTCCGCCCGGAAACGGGATCAGATACTGCTGCAGCGGATAGAGCCCGAAGGTATAGGCGACTTCGTAGTCGGCCAGCTTGCCGTCCGGGCCGTCGGTGCGCACCATGAACCTGTCGCCGCGTTTGAAGAAGGTGGACTCGACGCCATCCTTCCTGAACTTCGCGTCGGCAAAGTCGCCGAGCACGCTGGTCGCCGTGGCTTCCTGCATCGCCAGTTGGTGGTGCGAACCTGACCACGCCTTGAATTCGCTCTCGTGGCAGGTCTTGCAGGATTCGGCGCCGACGTAGGTTGCGGGAACGCTGCCTGGCGCGGTATCGGGTGCGACAGCGGCAACGACCGAAGGTGACGAGGCAGGCGGCGTCGGGGTAGCGGAGACAAAGAGCAGCGTGGCGCCGGCGACCAGCACCGCAAGCACCAGAGCGGCGACGACAAAGCGCCGGCGCGGCGCTCTCGGCACTTCGTCTGGCATCCGCTCCAGGCTTGGTCGCCTGCCCTTGGGCCTGCGCTTTCTGCTCATCTTGCGCGTTTCTTGAGGGTGGCACCCCGAGGCTTACGCTGCCGCTGACCGGGACGCTTGATGTCCTCGGCCGGTTTCGGCTTGGGCACCAGCAGGTTCCTGCCGGCACCGGCTGCCGCCGCCCGATGCGCCAGCAGGGCTTCCCGGAGTTGTTCCGGGTCAAGCTGGATGGCGTCATGTTCGCCGCTGACGCGATAGTCGGAGAGACGGTCCCTGATGATGAACAGGCGCTCGGCCGTATCGGCCTTTCTGGGCAGCCCCTCGACGATTTCCTGGGCCGCGGGGGGCAAGGCGAGTCCGCCGTCAAGTTCGACCAGCAATCCGTTGACGGCGAGCCGCGCAACCGCCTCGCTCAACTTCGCTTCCGCCGGGATGTTGCCCTGCAGCAGGTCGATAGCCGCCATGATCTCGACCAGCGCCGCCGGTCGTCTTTTCGCGGAAAGTGCCGTGGCCAGCAGGAGCAGTGCATCAACATCGTGAATCGGCGTCATGGGCGAGTTTTGAATACCTGGCGTGGATAAACCCGAAGTATGCACCGCGTTCCGCCCAATCCGGTAGTCGGAGAACGCCTGCGTTGCGACTCGCAAACCGAATGTCACACACCTCTGCCTTCCGGATGTATTCTTCGATCCCTATCGACGCGGTGAAATCGAATTGGTGCCTTCTAATAATGAATGACGTGGTCTTGAACCGGGCCGATCTCGCGGATGCCGAACTGCCCGCCTATCAGGGGATTCAGCTTGACCAGGTAACCCTCGTCGTTTCCGGCGCGCTGGCGGCGACGGCCCTGAAAGCGCTGATGGCGGCGGATGCCATCGGTTTCGACACCGAGTCCAAGCCGACCTTCCACAAAGGCGAAGCCTCCACCGGCCCGCATCTGGTCCAGCTCGCCACCGATGCCCATGCCTACCTGTTCCAGATTTCGCAGGCATGCGACGTCCGGGCCACGTTGCAGGAAATTCTCGAATCGCCGGCTGTCGTCAAGGTCGGGTTCGGTCTCGGCAACGACCGTAGTGTGCTGAAAGCCAGATTTGACATCGAACCGAACAGGCTGCTCGATCTTGGAGAAAAGTTGCGTGGCCCCGGGCATCGCGGCACGGTTGGGGCGAAAGTGGCGGTCGCGCACTTTTTCGGGCAGAAATTGCAGAAATCCAAGAAGACCGGCACCAGCAACTGGGCCAGCCCCAGCCTGAGCGAGCGCCAGCTGCTCTACGCGGCGAACGACGCCCATGTCGCGCTGCGCCTCTACCGCGCCTGGCTGTTGAGCGGCGCGCAGGAAGCCTGACATCCGGGCGCGATTTCCCGCGCGCCGGCTCAGGCAAAGTCCCGGACGCCATGCAATGGGTTTAAGATTTCGTCATTACTCGCCCGAATTCGGCAAACATCAGGACAACAGGTACGCATCGAGATGCAAACAGCCATCCCTGCCGGCTTGAAGCCATTGCTTGGACGCAAACATGTCCCCGGCGATTTCTGGGGTGCGCTGGCCGCCATGCTGGTCGCGCTGCCGGCGTCGATTGCCTTCGGCGTCACGATTTACGCGGCCATCGCCCCGAGCTACGCGGCCATCGGTGCGCTGGCCGGCATTATCGGCGCCACCGCGATCGGCCTCGTCGCCTCGACGCTCGGTGGTACCGACCGCCTCATCAGCGCCCCCTGCGCGCCTGCGGCGGCGGTGCTTTCAGCCTTCGCGATCGAACTGACGAGCCAGGGCGTGGCGCCCGAGATCATCGTGCTGCTGCTGATCCTGCTCGGCGTGCTGGCCGGGCTCGTGCAACTGCTGCTCGGCTTCATCGGCATCGGCCGCCTGATCAAGTACATCCCGTATCCGGTCGTCAGCGGCTATCTCTCCGGCGTCGGGTTGATCATCATCGGCAGCCAGATTCCGAAATTCGTCGGCGCGCCCGTCGAAGCCGGCTGGTGGACGGCATTGATGTCCCCCTGGGCCTGGGACTGGCGGAGCCTGGCCATCGGCATGGCGACCGTGCTGGTGGCTGTCATCGGACCCAAACTGACGAAAAGGGTACCCGGAACCATCCTCGGCGTCGTCGCCGGCTTGCTGACCTACATCGGTCTGGCGACGCAGGATCCGAAGCTCTGGGAGGTAACCGGCAATCATCTGGTCATCGGCGCGCTGGGTGCCTCGATGGAGGGTTATTTTGGCTCGATTGCCGGGCGCTGGCATGAGATCGGCGACCTCCGCCTGGGTCAGATCGCCGGCCTGCTCGGCAGCGCGCTGACCCTTGCCGCCCTGCTTTCGATCGACACCCTGAAGACCTGCGTCGTCATCGACCAATTGACGCGCACCCGGCACCAGCCCGATCGCGAACTGGTGGCTCAGGGGATCGCCAACATCGCATCGTCGGCGGTGGGCGGCATCCCCGGCGCTGGCACCATGGGCGCCACCCTGGTCAACCTGAACAGCGGTGCCAAAACTCGCGTCTCGGGCGTCCTCGAAGGACTGCTGTCGCTGGTTGCTGCGCTCGTCTTCGGCTCGTTTCTGGCCTGGGTGCCGGTCGCCGCGCTGGCGGGAATCCTGATCGTCATCGGCATCCGCATGATCGATCGCGAGCCGCTGCGCTTCATCGAATCGCGCGCCACCGTCTTCGATTTCGCCGTGGTGCTGGCCGTCATTATCGTCGCCCTGACCATCGGCCTGATTGCCGCCTCGGGGGTCGGCGTGGGGATGGCGATCATTCTCTTCGTGCGCGAACAGATCGGCGGCTCGGTTGTCCGGCACAAGGTCTACGCCAATCAGATGTCGTCGACCTGGTACCGCCCGGAAGCGGAAATGCGCGTCATCGAGGAAAAGGGCGACCAGGCTGTCATCTTCGAACTGCAGGGCAGTCTCTTCTTCGGCACCACCCAGAAACTCTATGGCGAACTCGAACCCGAGCTCAGCAAACGCAACTATGTCATCCTCGATCTCAAGCGCGTGCTGTCGGTCGACGTGACCGCCGCCCACATGCTGTGCAACGTGCGGGACGCCTTGCAGGAGCGTGGCGCGATGCTGCTGCTCTCGGGCGTCAGGGAGAAATTGCCCAACGGTCGCAATTTGCGGGAATTCCTCGAACAGACCGGCGTGGTCAGCCCGGACGACAGGGCGGTGCGCGTTTTTCCCGTGCTCGACAGCGCCATCGAGTGGGTCGAGGAGCGCATTCTCGGCGAGCGGGAAGCGCCGGCTGAAGAGGAAGCGCCGATCCAGTTGCAGGAAATGGACCTGTTCAGCAATCACAAGGACGAAACCCTGAAGGATCTCGAGGCCCGGCTGGAAATGCACACCTTCAAGGCCGGCGAGACGATCTACGCCCTCGGTTCCGCCGGCGATGCGATCTACTGGATACGGCGCGGCGCGGTTCGCATCTTCGCGCCGCTCGGCGCCGGCAGGATAAGGCATGTCGCCAGTTTCGGCCGCGGCGACTTCTTCGGCGGCCTGGCCTTTCTCGACAACCGCCCGCGCGGCAATGACGCAGTGGCGCTCACCGATACCGAGGTCTACGTGCTGTCACGCGAACAATTCAACCTGCTCGCCGAGGAGCACAAGAAGCTCGCCTTCAACCTGATGAAGGCCCTCGCCCGCGCACTCGCCCTGCGCCTGCGCCATGCCGACAGCGAACTGACCATCCTGCAGGAGTATTAGCGGCGCGTTTCAGGCACGCCAGCGCCGCGCGACACCAACCGCTTCGCGCCAGCGCTCCATCCGCGCCAGGCGCTCGGCATCGCCGATCCGCGGTTCGAAGCGTCTTTCGAGCTGCCACTGCGCGGCAACCTCGTCCCGCCCGGACCACAGCCCGACCCCGATACCCGCCAGATAGGCCGCGCCGAGCGCGGTCGTTTCGGTGATCCGCGGACGCAGGACCGGCACCCCGAGCAGATCGGCCTGCAATTGCAGCAGCAGATCGTTGCCGGCCGCGCCGCCATCGACGCGGAGTTCGCTCAGCGGGATACCAGAGTCGGCCAGCATCGCACCCGCCAGGTCGGCGCTTTGCAGGGCGATGGCGTCGAGCGCCGCGCGCGCGATGTGCGCCCGCGTCGTGCCGCGGGTCATGCCGAGCAGCGTGCCGCGCGCCTGCGGATCCCACCACGGGGCGCCGAGGCCGGCAAAGGCCGGCACCATGACTACGCCGCCACTGTCGGGAACACTGCCGGCCAGTGCCTCGACATCGGCCGCGCGGGCGATGATGCCGAGACCGTCGCGCAACCACTGGGTGATGGCGCCGGCCATGAAAATGCTTCCCTCAAGCGCAAATTCGCGCTCGCCGCCACAATCCCACGCAATAGTCGTGAGCAGGCCATGGCTCGACTCGGTCGCGGTCGACCCGGTATTCATCAGCATGAAACAGCCGGTGCCATAGGTATTTTTTGCCTGGCCGGGCAGAAAACAGGCTTGGCCAAAGGCCGCGGCCTGCTGGTCGCCGGCGATTCCCGCGAGCGGAATCGCGGCGCCGAACAAGCCCGCATCGGCGCTGCCGATCACGCCGCAACTGGGAACGACTTCAGGCAATACCGCGCGCGGAATGTCGAGCAGACCGAGCAGTTCGTCGTCCCAGTGGCCACGGCGAATGTCGAAGAGGTGCGTGCGCGAGGCGTTCGTCACATCGGTGACATGGCGACGCCCGCCCGTAAGCTGCCACGTCAGCCAGCTATCGACGGTGCCGAAAGCCAGTTCACCGCGTTCGGCGCGGACACGCGCGCCGGGAATCGTATCAAGCAGCCAGGCCAGTTTGGTGCCCGAAAAATAGGGGTCGAGAACCAGCCCGGTACGCTTCCGGAACAAGGCTTCATGGCCGGCGGCGGCCAGTTGTGCGCAATGATCGGCGGTGCGCCGGTCCTGCCAGACGATCGCCCGGGCCAGCGGCCGGCCGCTCGCGCGTTCCCACAACAGGGTGGTTTCGCGCTGGTTGGCGATGCCGATGGCGACCAGCGCGTCGATTGCGATACGGCTTTGCGCAAGCACTTCGCGAGTGCAGCCAAGCTGGGTCTGCCAGATTTCCTCGGGATCATGCTCGACCCACCCGGGCTGCGGAAAATACTGGGTTAACTCGCGCTGGGCGGTC
>DATIUN010000266.1:0-5018 GCA_035466795.1 Azonexus sp.
GAACCGATGTGCGGAAGCAGGCTGGCACTGGAGTCTCGCAGGCGCTTGGCCATCAGTTGCAGCAGCAACAGAAGCAGCTTGTTTCCCAAACGCGGTTGCGAGACAAGTATCTCGTTGAGTGCCTTGCGATCGAGCACGGCAAAGTCGACCGGTTCGGTCGAAATGCAGGTGGCAAAGCGTGTTTGCCCATCAATCAAGGACATTTCCCCGAGCGAGGCCCCGGGGCCGACCGCGGCAATGAACTTGGTGGAACCATCGCCTGCCTGCTTGACTACTTCCACCTTGCCGGTGAGCAGGATCACGAGAAAATCACCGGCATCCCCCTCCCTGATCAACACACCGTGGCGCGGGGCCGTGTAGCAGAACATGTAGCCACACAGCGCTTCAAATTCCGGAAAACTGAACTCTTCGAACAGGGATACATGGTCAATGACCTCGTGAATCTCCTGGGCAAAGAGAGTTG
Organism: Azonexus sp.; assembly: GCA_035466795.1. Taxonomy (GTDB): domain Bacteria; phylum Pseudomonadota; class Gammaproteobacteria; order Burkholderiales; family Rhodocyclaceae; genus Azonexus. Next base: position 464 of record DATIUN010000266.1, read on the forward strand.
CTTTCCCCAGGTAATCGAAACTGGCGAAAGCGCTGTGGATAGGATTCTCCATGAAAGGCATATTACTTGAGAAGATTCATTAGTTCTAGCTGCGCAAGATGTGAGGGACAACGCAGCGCAGCGTGCCGAATGCGTTGAGCTTCGCTCAACGCCGTTCGACGCGAAACTCAAGCCGGCTGCCCTTCGCATCGACGCCACTGCCTTTCCAGGATCGGCAACTGATCGCCTCCCAGCGCACGGGAAACTCGCGGCCATCGGTGCAGCGCACCACGCCTTCCCCGCTCTCGCCGATACAGCTTCCCGGGTTGGGCGAAGCGATTGGCGGGTTGGCGATGCCATCGCAGATCAAGCGCCCGCCCGGGTCGTTCAGCACAAAACGTCCGCCCCCGTTATTGCCAGGATAGCCCTTGCCGCGCAACTCGCCCGGCACGTCGCTCAGGCTGCCGCGCGCCTGGTAGCCGATGGCGCAGGCAGCGAGCACGGAGGCGACGAAAAGAATGGCGGCAGTTCGGCAGTTGTTCATCTGATGTCACGGGGGCATGGCATTGCTGCCGGGGGCCGGCAGCGATCTACTCGATATCGAGGTGTTCGGTAATGAATTCGCGCACCCAGTGCTCGGCCTTGGCGCTTGAAAAACGTCCGGCGATTTCGCCGTTGACGAACAGCAGCACGGTGGGAAAACCGCGCAGGCCATAGCGACCGGCAAGTTTCATGTTGTGACCTTCATCAACCTCGACGGTGGCCATGCGCACCTTGCCGGCGTAATGGGCGATGACCCGTTCGAGCACCGGTGTCAGCGCACGGCAAGGGGGGCACCAGTCGGCCCAGAAATCGACCAGTATCGGTACCTTGTGCGAAGCCTCGATCACGTCACGGTCGAAGTGATCCAGGTGGGTAGCGAAAATCAGCCCGGAACTGTGGATGTGGTGGGTGTTGATCATGAATATTGCAGTCCGATGTACGAGTACGCCTATTTTGCCTCAACGACGAAACTTTCCGGCGGCGTACTTGTTCATAAGGCAGCGCATGCGTTTTCAGGGATAATTCCGGTTTTGCCACCCCTTTCGGCGCCCGACGTGAATCCGCATCTCGCCCAACTTCAGCCCTACCCCTTCGAAAAGCTGCGCGCCCTGTTCGCCGGCGTCACCCCGAACCCGCAATACAAGGAGATCAAGCTCTCCATCGGCGAGCCGCAGCATCCGACGCCGTCCTTCATCATGGAGGCGCTGGCCAATGGCCTCAAGGGTCTGGCCAATTACCCGACGACGCAGGGCATCCCGGCGCTCCGCAACACCATCGCCGCCTGGTGCGAACGACGCTATGGGCTGAACTTGAATCCGGAAACCGAGATCCTGCCGGTCAACGGTTCCCGCGAGGCGCTGTTCTCCTTCGCGCAGACGGTCATCGACCCGAGCCGTGGCCACGTTCCGCTGGTCGTCAGTCCCAACCCGTTCTACCAGATCTACGAAGGCGCCGCCTATCTGGCCGGGGCCGAGCCGCGCTTCCTGAACAATCTGCCGGACAATGATTTCGCCTTCGACTACGCCAGCCTGAGCGAAGAAGAATGGGCGCGCGTCCAGTTGTTCTACGTCTGTTCGCCGGGCAACCCGACCGGCAAGGTGCTATCGCTCGACGACTGGAAAACGCTGTTCGCGCTGTCCGACAAATACGGTTTCATCATCGCTTCCGACGAGTGCTATTCGGAAATCTATTTCGACGAAGCCAACCCGCCGATCGGCGGCCTCCAGGCGGCCACGCTGCTCGGTCGCACCAACGAACGGCTGGTCATGTTCTCCAGCCTGTCGAAGCGCTCCAACGTGCCGGGCATGCGCTCCGGCTTCGTCGCCGGCGACGAGAAGATTCTCAAGAAATTCCTGCTTTACCGCACCTACCACGGCTGCGCCATGGCACCGCCGGTGCAGACCGCCTCGGTCGCTGCCTGGGACGACGAGGCACACGTCCTCGACAACCGCAACCAGTACCGCGAGAAATTCGCCGCCTGCACGCCACTGGTGGCCGAAGTGCTGGGCACCGGCATGCCCGACGCCAGCTTCTACCTGTGGGCCAGAACCCCGGTTCCCGACACCGATTTCGCCCGCGGCCTGCTCGAACACTATAATGTCGTCGTACTGCCCGGCAGCTTCCTCGCCCGTGAGGTCGACGGTGTCAATCCGGGCGCCGGTTTTGTCCGTATCGCGCTGGTCGCCTCGCTGGCCGAATGCCTCGACGCGACCGACCGGATCCGTCAATTTGCCAAACAACTGTAATCGGAGAAGATTCTCATGACCCACCCCCTGCAAGCCACCATCGAAGAACTCTGGGAACGCCGTAGCGAGTTGTCCCCGCAATCCGCACCGACCACCATCGCTGCCATCGAATCGGTGATTGGCGACCTCGATGCCGGCAAGCTGCGCGTCGCCGAAAAGATCGCCGGCGAGTGGTTCACCCACCAATGGATCAAGAAGGCCGTGCTGCTTTCGTTCCGCGTCCGCGACAACCGCGTCCAGGAAGCCGGCGATATCCGCTTCTTCGACAAGGTCGATACCAAATTCGAAGGCTGGAGCGAGGAACAGTTCCACTCGGGCGGCTTCCGCGTCGTGCCCGGCACCATCGTCCGCAAGGGTTCCTTCGTCGCCAAAAACGCCGTGCTGATGCCCTCCTTCGTGAATATCGGCGCCTACGTCGATGAAGCGACGATGGTCGACACCTGGGTGACGGTCGGTTCCTGCGCGCAGATCGGCAAGAACGTGCACCTATCCGGCGGCGTCGGCATCGGCGGCGTGCTGGAGCCGCTACAGGCCAACCCGACCATCATCGAAGACAACTGCTTCATCGGCGCCCGCTCGGAAGTCGTCGAAGGCGTCATCGTCGGTGAAAACTCGGTCGTTTCGATGGGCGTCTATCTCGGCCAGAGCACGCCGATCTACGACCGCGAAACTGGTGAAGTCAGCTACGGCCGCATCCCGCCAGGCTCGGTCGTCATCAGCGGTTCGCTGCCCAAGGCCGACGGCAAGTACAGCCTGTACGCCGCGATCATCGTCAAGAAGGTCGACGCGCAGACCCGCTCGAAAACCAGCATCAACGAACTGCTACGCGCTTAATCGAAGCATAACGGCCCCGGAGGTCTCGACATGATTCTCGACAAACTGTTCCAGTTGATGGCGGAAAAGCAGGCCTCGGATATCTTCATTTCCGCCGGCACACCGATCCACATCAAGATCCAGGGCAACACCATGCCGGTCAACCAGCAGACGATGCTGCCGGACATGATCGAGAAGATCGCCGTCGAGCTGATGTCGCCGGACCAGGCCAAGGTCTTCGAGACGACGATGGAGATGAACCTCTCCTTCGGCGTGCCGCAGATTGGCAACTTCCGGGTCAATATCTTTCGCCAGCGCGGCTCGATCAGCATCGTCGTCCGCTACATCCTCGGCAATATCCCGCTGCTCGACGCGCTCGACCTGCCGCCGGTACTCGGCGACCTGATCATGGAGAAACGCGGCCTGGTCCTCATCGTCGGCGCCACCGGTTCCGGCAAGTCGACGACCATCGCCTCGATGCTCGATCACCGCAACGCCAACCGCGCCGGCCATATCCTGACGGTCGAGGATCCGATCGAATTCCTTTTCAAGCACAAAAAATCCATCGTCAACCAGCGTGAAATCGGCATGGACACGCTGGACTGGGCCGCCGCGCTGAAGAACGCCATGCGCCAGGCGCCGGACTGCATCCTGATCGGTGAAATCCGCGACAAGGAAACCATGCAGGCCGCCATCGCCTATGCCCAGACCGGCCACCTGTGCCTGGCGACGCTGCATGCCAACAACAGCTACCACGCGCTGAACCGCATCATCAGCTTCTTCCCGCTGGAAAACCGGCCGGCCCTGTTCCTCGACCTCTCGGTCGCGCTGCGCGCCATCATGTCCCAGCGCCTGGTCAGGAAGCCCGACGGCAAACGGCTCCCGGCCTGCGAGGTCATGATCAATACCCGCCACATCAGCGAACTGATCGAACGCGGCGAAGTCCAGGGCATCAAGGATGCGATGGAGCAGACGCTGGCGCCGGGATCGCAGACCTTCGAGCAGGATCTCTTCCGGCTCTATCGCGAAGGCGCGATCTCGCTCGACGAGGCGCTGACCAATGCCGACTCGCCGACCAATCTGTCGTGGCTGATCAACAACTCCGAAATCAATCCTTCGGGCGGCAGGGAGGACAGGAAGACCGACGCCGCACTGGAATTCGACACCACCGACGAGGGCGGCGCCTCGTTCAAGGACTTCACGATCAGTCTCGCCGACAACGACGAACAGGGCACCTGATGTCCGATCCGACGCTCGACTTGGCGCGGCTGATCATCGCCCGGCCTTCGGTGACGCCGGACGACGCCGGCTGTTGCGACCTGTTCGCCGAGCGCCTGCAAGCGCTCGGTTTCTCCATCGAGTTCATCAACCGCAACGGCGTCACCAACCTCTGGGCCCGGTCGGCACCACGTCGGTGTGGCCGGCGAAAACGAACAGCGGCCGGGCGCTGCCGCGGCGCGCCCAGAGATTGGTGA
>DATIUN010000267.1:0-1631 GCA_035466795.1 Azonexus sp.
GACCTCGTCTTCGGGACCATAACCGGCTTTGGCGAGCATTACTGGAACAGCGCGGTCAGCCTTGGCAACTCGCCAACCCAGAGCTACAGCAAGACCCATCTGGTGCCGTTCGGCGAATTCATTCCGCCCGGCTTCTCGTGGTTCATGCGTTTCGCCAGCATCCCGATGTCGTCGTTCTCGCGCGGGCCGGATTCGCAGGCGCCGCTCGCCGTTGCCGGCCAGCAACTTGCGGTCAACATCTGTTATGAGGACGTTTTCGGCGAGGAAATCATCCGCTCACTGCCGCAGGCCGGCATTCTCGCTAACCTGTCGAACACCGCCTGGTTCGGCCGCTCGCTGGCCCAGCCGCAGCACCTGCAGATCGCCCGCATGCGCGCCGTCGAAACCGGACGCCCGATGCTGCGCGCGACGAATACCGGCATGACGGCGGTGATCGCTGCCGATGGCTCGCTCCAGGCGCTTCTGCCGCCCTTCACGCAGGGGGTGCTGAAGGCCGAGGTTCATGCCCGTCAGGGCCTGACACCCTATGCCCGCTACGGCAATTTCGCCTTCCTGCTGCTGGCCGGCCTGTGCCTGCTGGCCAGCCAGTTGTCGCGCAGGCGCCAGGCGGGATCGGTCAGGCCTTGAAGCGCTGGGCAGCCTGCTCCAGGCGCTGCTTTTCGGCGAGCACCTTGGCGGCATAACGGCGATCCGGGTCGTTGAGTGCGCCGCCGAACTGCTGCAGGCCATTCTCGACGCCACCGGAGCGGCGGATCGACTCGTGCAGCACCTTGGCGCCGACCTGAACGTTGGTCACCGGGTCGAGAAATGCCGAGCGGTCGGCTTCTTCCGGCAACTTGTCCATGTGGTAGCGCGGCATCACCTGCATCAGGCCCTTGGCGCCGACCACGCTCTGCGAAAAGGGATTGAACCCGGATTCGATGCCGATCACCGCGATGATGAGCAGGGGGTCGATCCGCAATTCCTTCGCGGTCGACTGCGCGGTGACGAAAATCGGCTCGAGCGCCTCGGTCGACACGCGATAGCGCTTCGAAACATAGTCGAGCGCGCCCCGCATCCTGGTGTTCAGGACCGGCGCCGCTTGCTCGACGGGCGCTTCGATTTCTTCCTCTTCGACGTCCGATACTTCGGTCGACGGCATCAGGCTCTTCAAGCCGTCGATCAGGCCGGAATGGCCCGCCTGGATGCCGAACAGGCCGATCAGGAAAACCAGCCCGGCGACCATCAGGAACTTCTGGAGCACGGCATAAACTGCAAACGAAGCCCGCAAGAAAGCGGGCGGGAAAACGGTCGTAGCGAACATGCGACCTCCTTGACTGTTGCCACTGCGAAAAACATCTTCGGCAGCGAACGGTTACAGGGGGAACGACACCGGTCCGGAAGGGAGGCAAATCGCCCAGATCCCGCTTGGCGTCACGCTTGACGCGTGTACGCACCGATGTTGCACCGCAACATAAATTGCATCATATTGATTATATTGTGGTTTGTCAAACACGGGTCCTGGTCGGACCGGTGTTTGACGTACGCGGGTGGTTAGCCGGTCACCTTGTCGCTGGCCCAGAAATCGTAGCCCTTGCTGAGAAACTCATCCCACGGCAGGTAGTGCGAGCCATCGCACGAGAAGGTGAGGG
>DATIUN010000268.1:0-3928 GCA_035466795.1 Azonexus sp.
TGGGTGCCGGACGCTGGGCGGCGGGTGGAGTTGGTGTCGTGAAATGGCGACAGTAATTTCTGTGTTGGCCGGGGAAGACCGCTGGCTGGTGCCGGCAGCTTGTCGGCAGAAAGCGACATGATCGTAACTATATGATTTACAATGCAGTTTCTGCAATTTGATAATCCCGGCTCCAGATTCGCATGCTGTGCTTGCGGCTGTTGCGGTCTACACTCCAATTTTTTAAAAAAACGGACTGCATGATTCGAATCTCCTTTCGTCAGGGCTTGCTGGCCGGCTTCGCGATGATCGTTCTCCTGCTGGGCGGCGCATCGTTGGGAAGCTGGCTGGTAGTGGAACGTTTCGTCGTGGAAAGCCGCCAGAATGGCGAGCAGGCGCTACAGGCGGCGGCGTCGATACAGGAACTCGGCGAACGCACGGTCGACGTGGCGCGCAGTGCCAGGCAGTTTCTGGTGCTTCACGAACCGGACATCCGCCAGCGCTTCGACGACCATCTGGCCCAGGCGCTGGCGGTTGTCGACCGCCTCGATGCGCTTGACGCCAAGCCGCTCAGGTCGCTGCTCGGCGATTGGCGGGAATGGTCCGAGGTTCTGCGCCGCGGCCTCGATCAAGGCACGCCGGCGGCCGAGCTGACGCCGGTCATGGATCGCCTGACCGAAATCAACGGCTTGCTGAAGGGTGCCGGCCAGCACTGGATCGACATCCGGAACAGCGCGCTTCTGACGGAACTGGAGGCCAGCCGGCTGCGTCTCGGCGGCCAGCTTGCGCTGGCCCTGGCCGGGGCGCTTCTTGTCGTGCTGGCCGTCGGCTGGTGGCTGGTTCGTCCCTTGCATAATCTCGAGCGGGCGATCGAGCGCCTCGGGGAAAAGCGTTTCGACCTGCCGGTCGCGGTCGGCGGGCCAGCCGATTTCCGGCAACTCGGGCGGCAACTGGACTGGCTGCGGCAACGCCTGGCCGAACTGGAGGACGATCGCGAGCGTACCCTGCGCCACGTCTCACACGAACTCAAGACGCCGCTGACCGCCCTGCGCGAAGGCGTGGCGCTGTTGCAGGACGAGGTTCCCGGCACGCTCGAAGCCGCCCAGCAGGAGGTCGTCGCCATCCTCCAGAACAACGTGATCGCTTTGCAGCGCCAGATCGAAGGCCTGTTGAGGCTTAATGCCGCCGCTTTCGACAGCAGTCACCTGATCCGGCGGACGGTCGGCATTCGTGATTTTCTGGCCGCTGCCGCGCATCAGCGCGAGTTGCACAGCCAGGCCCGGCAATTGACGCTGCGCATCGAGGCGCCCGATCTGCAGGTCTCGGTCGATGATGAAAAGCTGGCGGTGATTGTCGACAACCTGCTGTCGAACGCCATTGATTTCAGTCCCGAAGGCGGCGAAATCCGTTTGCTGGCCACGACAAGCGACGGCAACCTGCGCCTCGAGTGCATCGATCAGGGACCTGGCGTGGCTGAAGAGGACATGGAAAAGATTTTCGAACCCTTCGTCCAGGGCCAGAGAAAGGCAGCGGCGCCGCGGCAGGGGAGCGGCGTCGGACTGTCGATCGTTCGCGAGCTGGCGCGGGCCATGGGCGGTCGTGTCTGCGTGCTGCCGAGCGAAGTCGGTGCCCATTTTTCCGTGGAAATTCCTGATGACAAACAACAATAATTTGCCGTGCGCGCGTTTCACTGCGGCCGCCCGGATCCCGATCGCGGCGCTGCTGATGCTGCTTGCCGGTTGTGCCGCCACGCCGCCGACCGCCACGCCGTCAGCCGCAATGCCGGCCACACCCGCGGCGGTCAGCGACGATGCCGGTGCGCTGCCGGCTCTGGCGTATTACCAGATGTTGCAGCGCATGACGCCGGCGCAGATCAATCGCGAACGCCTGGTGCTGGCTGCGCTGCCGTCGACGCCGAATACCCAGGTGCGGACGGCCATGGTCCTCGGCCATCCGCGCGGGCAGCAGGATTTGACCAAGGCGCTGGCCCTGCTCGAAGGCGTCCTCAAATCCACCGACCCCGCCGCGCTTGGCCTGCATCCGCTGGCGCGCCTGCTGGCCGACAACTTTGCGGAACGCCAGAAGCTCGAAACGCAGCTCGAAAAGCAGGGCCAGCAGTTGAAGGAAAGCCAGCGCAAGGCCGTCGAATTGCAGGAAAAGATCGACAGCCTGGCCGAAATCGAACGCACCCTGCCGCAACGGCCGCGTGCCACGCGTTCTGGCGGCAGCGCCAAATGAGTGTCGTCGCCGGTGCCCATGTCCTCGTCGTCGATGACGACGAGGATATTCTCCGCCTGCTGTCCATCCGCTTGCGGGCCCGCGGCTTCCGCGTGTCGACGGCCGCCTCGGCCGAAGAGGCACTGGCACGCATTGCGGTCGACCCGCCGCGCGCGGTGGTCAGCGACGTGCGCCTGCCGGGGCGTGATGGCCTGGCCCTGTTCGAGGAAATCCGCAGTACCCGGCCGACGCTGCCGGTCATCCTGCTGACCGCGCACGGGACCATCCCAGATGCGGTCGACGCCACTTCGCGGGGCGTTTTCGGTTACCTGACCAAGCCTTTCGACAGCCAGGTGCTGCTGGAAAAAATCGACCAGGCACTGCAGCTCTCGGCGCCGAGCGGCGGGGAGGATTCTGCCGAGCCGCTTTCCGCCGGTGGCCAGCCCGAAGAATGGCTGGCCGGCATGGTCTTCCGCAGTTCGCGCATGGCCGAACTGATGGCGGAAGCACGCATGGTCGCGGCTTCCGATGCCAGCGTGCTGATCCGCGGCGAGAGCGGCACCGGGAAGGAAGTCCTGGCGCGCGCCATTCACCTTGCCAGTCCGCGTGCCAAAGGGCCCTTCATCGCCATAAACTGCGGGGCGATTCCCGAACAGTTGCTCGAATCGGAGCTGTTCGGCCACGTCAAGGGCGCCTTTACCGGCGCCGGCAACACCCGGGCCGGGCTTTTCCAGGCGGCCAACGGCGGCACCCTGTTCCTCGACGAAATCGGCGACATGCCGCTGGCGCTTCAGGTCAAGCTGCTGCGCGTACTGCAGGAACGCGCAGTGCGGCCGGTCGGCGCGACGCAGACCCAGCCGGTCGATGTCCGTCTGCTGTCGGCGACCCATCGCGACCTCGATGCGGCCATGGCGCAGGGCCAGTTCCGCGAGGATCTCTATTACCGTCTGGATGTCGTTTCGCTGACCCTGCCGAAGCTGGAGGAGCGTCGGGAGGACATTCCGCCGCTGGCGGCCCATTTCGTCCAGCAGGTCGCCGCCAAGTACGGCAAGGCGATCCACGGCTTCGCCCCGGATGCGCTGGAAGCCCTGGCAACCGCTGCGTGGCCGGGCAATGTGCGGCAACTCTACAACGTCGTCGAGCAAAGCTGCGCCCTGACCGCGACGCCGCTGATCCCGCTGACGCTGGTCAAGCGCGCCCTGCGTGTCCCGGCGATGGAAGCCTTGAGCTACACCGAGGCCAAGCAGCGCTTCGAGCGCAATTATCTGGTCCTGCTGCTCAAACTCACCGAAGGCAATGTGGCCGATGCCGCGCGCATCGCCGACCGCAACCGGACCGAGTTCTATCGTCTGCTTCAGAAATACGATCTGACGCCCGCCATGTTTCGCGGCGACGGCGAACCGGCGTCTGAATAGCGACTGCCGGCAGCGGGCGGCATTCCTGTCGCTCGCGGGCGACGACCGGATGCCTTCGGAATCCGCCAATGATTCTTAACTAGTTGATTCGGAATTAGAAAACAATCATGGCACGGACTTCGCATAGCACCTTGCGTGTTCAACGCGAAAAGGAGCTCTCATGACCCCGCGCAATCTCGTGCCTGTCATCATCGTCGCTGCCAGTCTGTCCGTCGGCCTCGGCCTGACCGCATCCGCCATCGAGAATCCCCAAGCCGTCGCAAGCGCCGGGGAATCGCCTGATACCGCGCTCAACGACAAGGTGGAAACCTTGCTGC
>DATIUN010000269.1:0-1769 GCA_035466795.1 Azonexus sp.
TGCACTTCTTCCACCTGTGCTCGCCGGACTTGCTGTTCGGATTCGACAGCGACGTCACCAAGCGCAATATCGTCGGCGTCGCCGCCGCGCACCCGGAAATCGCCAGGCGCGGCGTGCTGCTGCGCAAGTTCGGGCAGGAAGTGATCCGCGTCACCGCCGGCAAGCGCGTGCATGGCACCGGGGCGGTGCCGGGCGGCATGAACAAGTCGCTGACCATCGCCGAGCGCGATGAACTGCTCAAGGACATCTACCACATCGTCGCCTGGTCGCGCGATGCGGTGCACCTGATCCAGAAAGTGCATATCCAGGATCCCGGCCTCTACAACAGCTTCGGCATCTTCCGCTCCAACTTCATGTCCATCGTCGGCCATAACGGCGACCTCGACTTCTACCACGGCACCCTGCGCGCTCGCGACGACAACGGCAAGCTGATCTTCGATGGCGTCGATTACCAGCAATACGACAAGTACATCGAAGAAGAAGTCCGCCCGTGGAGCTACATGAAGTTTCCGTTCTTCAAGTCGATCGGCAAGGAGCATGGCTGGTACAAGGTCGGGCCGCTGGCTCGCGTGCAGAACTGCGACCAGATTTCGACGCCGTTCGCCGAACACGAACGCAAGGAATTCGTCGACTACGCCGGCGGCACGCCAATGCACGCGCCGCTTGCCTACCACTGGACGCGCATGATCGAGATGCTGCACGCCGCCGAAGTGATCAAGGATCTGCTGCACGACGACGATCTGCTCAGCGACAACCTGATGGTCGAAGGCGAGCGCAAGATGGAAGGCGTCGGCGTCATCGAAGCGCCGCGCGGCACGCTGTTCCACCATTACCGCGTCGATGAAAACGACCTGATCACGATGGCCAACCTGATCGTCTCGACCACCAACAACAACCAGGCGATGAACGAAGCCGTGCGCCACGTCGCGCGCCGTTACCTGAATGGCCGCGAAGTCACCGAAGGCCTACTCAACCACATCGAGGTGGCGATCCGCGCCTTCGATCCCTGCCTGTCCTGTGCCACGCACGCGCTCGGCAAAATGCCGCTGGCCGTCGAACTGGTCGATCCGGAAGGGAATATTGTCCATTCGCTGAGCCGCTCGTGACTGCGCCGCTCGTCGTCTTCGCCGTCGGCAACCCCAGTCGCGGCGACGACGCCATCGGGCCGGTCATCTGCGGTCGACTGGCAAAATGGCTCGAAAATGAAAAGCTCTCCGAGCGCGTCGAGCTGATCGAAGACTTCCAGCTCAACGTCGAACATGCCCTCGACCTGCAGGGCAGGGAACTTGCGCTGTTCATCGACGCCGGCGAAAACACCCCAGCGCCTTTCATTTTCGAGCAAATTTTCCCGTCGACCGTACCCAGCCACACCACCCACGCCCTGCCGCCGCAAGCCGTGCTGCAGGTCTATCGCCAGATGGAAGGCACGGAACCACCGCCATCCTTCGTGCTGTGCGTGCGCGGGGAAGGGTTCGAACTAGGGGCGGATCTGACCCCGACGGCATTGGCAGGAATCGACGCGGCGATGGCCTTGCTGGATCGGCTAATTAGAAAGCCGAGCTTGGCTGATTGGGGCGCGTAGCGTCTATTTTTCATGCGTCGGTGGTTGTTCCGGGGTTGGCGATCCGCCTCATTCGGCCAGAGCGGCAATTCTCTACGTGGATCGGGGATTTCCGCACTCGGCCAACTGCTGCCACTCACTGAATCCAGAAAGCAATTATCCGAACGACTGCTGTAACTTGGGATCTGCCTTAACCGAAATTCACACA
>DATIUN010000270.1:0-3602 GCA_035466795.1 Azonexus sp.
GGGATCGCCGGCATCGCTGGCATAACTGCGGAGGCTCCAAGTCTGGGCCGGGTCGACCGAGCTGTCCGGATACATCGGGTCACGCGGCAGACGACGCAAAAAGCGGATTTTTCCCCGCTTTGCCTTTTTGCCATCATCGACCCCGTCGACCAGAATCTGCAACGACGCCGGGTAACCTGTCGAATTGCTGTCGCGCGCGATTCGTCCTTCGTCACCTGCCCGTTTGTAGGCGTCGACGGCATTGCGAATTTCCCGCAGCGCCGCCCGCAATTCCTGCTCCCTGGCGCGCTGCACGCCGATTTGCGCCACCGGCACGATCAGCATCGCTAGTACCGAGATGATGGCCAGCGTCACCATCATCTCGATCAGCGTAAAGCCCCTGCCGAATTTCACGGCCGCCCGCCGGAAGGCTCCGACGCCGGCGCCGGAGCGGTCGGCGGAACCACTTCGGTGAACGCGGACAGGTCCGGCGCCGAAGGTCGCAGCGCGGTTTCCGGGCCGATGCTGAATTCGGTTTGCTCGATCGTCGGGCGCTTGTTATTGCGGACCAGGCGCGGTGTAATCGACAGCACCAGCTCCGTTTTCTGTCCCTCCTCGCGCTTGGTTCCGAACAGGCGGCCGATGATGGGGAGGTCGCCGAGGCCTGGCACCTTGCTACCGCTCGAACGCTCCTCGTCGCTGATCAGGCCGGCCAGCACTTGGTTCTCGCCATCCTTGAGGCGCAGCACGGTGGTCGCGTTGCGCGTGCCGATCTGGTAGGCCAGCGTACCCGATTTGGTCTGGACCTGATTGACGATATTGCTGACCTCCAGCGAAATGCGGATCGCCACCTCGTTGTCGAGGTAGATCGTCGGCTGCACCTCCAGCTTCAAACCGACATCGATGTACTGGACGGATTCGGCGACAAAGCCGGTCGACGTCGAAGTCGTCGTGATGTTCGGCACCCGGTCGCCGATCAATATCTTGGCGATCTCACGGTTGCGGGTACGGATGCGCGGATTTGCCAGCAGGTTGGTGTCGCCGCTCTCGCCACGGGCATTGATTCCAAACGGTGGCATATTAACCGCGAGGCTCTTAGAAGTGGTGTTGAGCAGGTCATACAGCGTCACCGGTCCATCCTTTATCGAAGCCAGCGGCGTCAACATCAGATAGCTCGGCCACAGCAGGCCGAGTTCCTGCAGGCGGCTGCGCTTGATCTCAAGCACCTCGACCTCGAGCATGACTTCCGGCTCGGGCATGTCGTGCACCGCGAGCAGCTTTTCCGCCATGCGGATCGCTTCCGGCGTATCGCGCATTACCACGACATTCTGCTTGTCGTCGCTGACCAGATCGCGCGCCTTGAGAATCGTGCGCAGGGTGGTCACTGCCGTCTTGGCCTCGATGTTGGTCAGGTAGAAGCTGCGCACGGTGAGCGGCTGATAGTCCCTGGCCTTGGCTGGCGTGTTCGGATAGATCAGTACCGTATCCGCATTGATGAACCGCTGTTCGAGTTGCTGCGAGAGCAGGATCAGCGACAGTACATCGCGTACCGGCGTCTTGCGCAGCGTGATGCTGATCGTCTGATCGGTCCGGACATCCTTGTCGAATGCGAAATTCAGGCCGGCGGTGCGAAAGAGCACCTGGCAAACCTGGCTCAGCGACGCCTCCTTGAAGTCGACATTGATCGCCTTGTCGAGACCGCTCGGCGCCGCCTTCTCGGGAAGGCTGCGCGGCGGCGCCGGATCCGGCTGACGCTTGTTGTCCTGCCGTAACTGTTCCTGCATCTTCTGAACCTGGCGCCCCATGATCTTTTCACGGGTTTGCGCAACCGCGAGACGCAGTTCGGCGTTGTTCGGATTTTCCCTCAACGCGAGTTCAAGGCGAACCAGGGCCTCGTCGAGTTTTCCCTGAGCGAGCAGTTCCTGACTCTCGCTCAATGCTGGCGATGTCGTCGCACAGGCGACCAGCATGGAGGTGAAACAGACGGTCAGGAGCAGCAAGCCGACCCGGCGCCATGGTGCGTTATTGTTCATTCCTCGTCTTTTCCGATATCGAAGTTCTTGCTCTTGCGGCTTCTGGTGTCCTTGATGATCAGTGACGGCGGTGACAGCTTGCTGACATGAAAGTGCTCATTGAAGGACTCGCCCTCGCGCACCACCCAGACCTGTCCCTGTTTTCCCGGCTCGCCGATGAAAACCGACCAGCCATCGTCATCCTGCTGCTTTCCGATAATCCGGAAGCCGGGAAAGGCCGGGACAACCGGAGCGGCAGTTGACGACTTCCCGGGTGATATCTCGCCGGTCGCCATCGGGGCAGGTTCAGGGCCGAAAAATGGGTCGCGAACCGAAGCGACGGCAAGCTCCGGCGCCTTGCTCGTGCGTTGCAGGTAGCGAATCGTTTGACTGCGGCTTGGTTCTGCCGGCCCAACCGTGGTTGGGCCGACCGCGCCGGACTTTTCCGCGGAGAAGGCAATCATCAGCGCGAGTGCCGTTGCAGCCGACAATACCTGGCGTGTTTTCATCGGGCCTGCTCCCCAAGCAGGAACTGCGCGGTCAACGTTGCCGTAAGCGTCGAATTCAAATCCGTGGGCGTGTTGCGCTGGATGGCAAGATGGCGAAACGACAGCGCTGGCTGGCTGGCCAGTGCGCTGGCCAGAAAGGCGCGGATATCTGCATAGCGGCCGCTAAGCGGCAAGTGCATGCTGGCCTGGGAAAAACGGCCGGCAGCATGGGCTTCCTGCGCGTAGTCGACCTGGCCGACGGTCAGATGATGCCTGCTTGCCGTTTCGAGGAGTTCCTGCTGGCTGGCGGCCAGCGCCGACGGTGCAATCAGTACGCTGCGGAAATTGCGCTGGGCGGCGATGATCCGAGCAGGATCGACGGCCGCATCCGTTACCAGGGCTGGCGACTGCGGCGGAAGGGCCAGCAGCCAGATTGCCGCCACGGCCAGCATGCCGGGCACCAGGAGCAGGACAGGCCGGCGCGAGAACAGCAGGCGCAGGTCGAGCAGCGTGAGGGTCGGGCGTGTGTTCATGGCTGTTCTCCTGCAAGCGGCCGGAATGTCGCGGCCAGTGCAAAGCGGATCGGATAGCCATTCGTATCCTGGTCGCTGGCGGGGTTCTGGCTTATCACGCGTGCATCAATGATCTGCGGACTGGCCCGCAGCCGGTCCGGCAATTCGAGGACGCTACGACTGTCGCGCGCTTCGCCATGCAGAGTCAGCCTGTTCTCGCGGGCATCGGCATCGAACTGGATGATGCGCAAACTGCCATCGACGCTCGTTTCGACCAGCGAGAGAACCTCCGGCCACGGAAAATTCAATTCGTCGACCGCACTGTTAATGGCGCGTATTTCTTCCTCGGAAGGCATCGATGAAGCGTTTTGCGGGAAGGCAGCCTCGGTGTCGCCAGTGATGCTCCACACCATGCCGAGCAGCAGCGCCAGCATGACAGCGCTGATTCCCAGGCGCATGGATGACTGGTGCCGGCTTGGCGGAGCGAAGTCGATCTTCACGCGGCACCCCTGTTGAGCGGCCAGCGCAAGGCATGAATGCGGCAGTCCTCGATGGATATTCCGGCCACCCTGCAGTCACGGCGCAGCATGGCCGGGAGGTCGGCACCGAGC
>DATIUN010000271.1:0-11657 GCA_035466795.1 Azonexus sp.
CTTCATGATTGAACGACCCGCTGCCGGCGAACGCGCGGTAATCGTTCAACTCGACTTCGGACAGCCCGATCTCGAGGACCAACTGGAAGAGGTACGTCTGCTGGCCGAGTCGGCGGGTGGCGAGGTCGTGGCAGAAGTTCGCGGACGGCGTCATGGCCCCGACCCGAAGACCTTCGCCGGGAAGGGCAAGGTGCAGGAGATCGCCGCCATGCTGGCGGCTTGCGAATCGGATCTGGTTATCTTCAATCACGAGCTTTCGCCGGCCCAGGAACGCAACCTCGAGCGCGAACTTCAATGTCGCGTGATCGACCGTACCAGCCTCATTCTCGACATCTTCGCCCTGCGTGCGGCCAGTGCCGAGGGCAAGCTGCAGGTCGAACTGGCCCAGCTTGAACATTTGTCCACGCGCCTGGTTCGCGGCTGGACCCACCTCGAACGGCAGCGCGGCGGTATCGGCATGCGCGGTCCGGGCGAAAAGCAGCTCGAAACCGACCGTCGCCTGCTCGGCAATCGCGTCAAGCTTTTGAAGGACCGCCTGCAAAAGCTGTCGCGACAGCGCGGCGTGCAACGCAAGGCGCGGATGCGCGGCGATGTGCTCAACGTTTCGCTGGTCGGCTACACCAATGCCGGCAAGTCGACCCTGTTCAACGCCCTGACCCATGCCGGCGTTTTTGCCGCCGACAAGCTCTTCGCGACGCTGGATACGACCTCGCGCAAGCTGTGGATCGAAGGGGCGGGCAATATCGTCATCTCCGATACCGTCGGCTTCATCCGCGACCTGCCGCACTCGCTGGTCGACGCGTTTCATGCCACGCTGGAAGCCGCTACCGATGCCGACGTGCTGCTGCATGTGGTGGATAGCGCCAGCCATGCGCGCGACGAGCAGATGGCCGAAGTCAACAAGGTGTTGCAGGAGATTGGCGCCAACGATGTCCGGCAGGTCATCGTCTGGAACAAGATCGACCTGACCGAGGCCGCTGCCGGCGTCGAGCGCGACGAATATGGTAATATCGCGCGCGTTCGTGTCAGTGCGCGGTCAGGCGAGGGGCTGGAACTGTTGCGCGAATCCCTTGCCGAATACGCTCGGGCCAAGGCGGAAAGTCGTCAGGAAGCACTGGCGGCGGCCGCTCACGATGCCCAACCGATTACATAAACTGATACCGATACCCAAACAGATGATCCCGACAGTAGGAATTTTTATGTCACTCAATGACCCGCAGTGGGGCAACCGTGGCGGTGACGATGGCGACAAGCCCAATGGTGGCGGCCCGCGCCGGCCCAATCAGGGTCCGCCCGACCTCGAAGAGCTGTGGCGCGACTTCAACCGCAAGCTGAACGGCATGTTCGGCAAGAAGGGCGGTGGTGGTGGCAATAACGGTGGTGGCGATGGGCCGCGCCTGCCGCAGATCGATTTCAATCCGAAATTCCTCGGCGGCGGCATTGGCCTGCTTGTCGCGCTGGCCGTCGTCGTCTGGCTGGCTTCAGGTTTCTATATTGTCGATGCCTCGCAACGCGGCATTGTGCTGCAGTTCGGCAAATACAAGGAAATGACCGAGCCCGGCCTGCGCTGGCGATTGCCCTACCCGATCCAGTCGGTCGATCTGGTCAACCTGACCGGCGTGCGGACGGTGGAAATCGGCTATCGCGGCAGCGAGCGCAACAAGGTGCTGCGCGAGGCGCTGATGCTGACCGATGACGAGAACATCGTAAACATCCAGTTCGCCGTGCAGTACTTCCTCAGTGATCCGAGTGAATACCTGTTCAATAACCGTCACCCCGACGATGCCGTGATGGGCGCGGCCGAAACAGCGGTGCGCGAAATCGTCGGCAAGAGCCGGATGGACTTCGTTCTCTACGAAGGTCGCGAGCAGATCGCCGCGCAGGCGGCCAAGCTGATGCAGGAAATCCTTGATCGCTACAAGAGCGGCATCCTGATTTCCAAGGTGACGATGCAGAACGCCCAGCCGCCCGAGCAGGTGCAAGCGGCATTCGACGATGCCGTCAAGGCCGGCCAGGACCGCGAGCGGCAGAAGAACGAAGGCCAGGCTTATGCCAACGACGTGATTCCCAAGGCCAAGGGTACTGCTGCGCGTCTGATGGAGGAGGCCAGCGGCCACAAGCAACGCGTGATCTCGACCGCCGAAGGCGATGCTTCGCGCTTCAAGCAGGTGCAAACCGAATACGCCAAGGCGCCGGAAGTGACGCGGCAGCGCATGTACCTCGAAACCATGCAGCAGGTTTTTTCCAATACCAGCAAGGTCATGGTCGACGCCAAGGGGCAGGGCAATCTGCTCTATCTGCCGCTCGACAAGCTGATGCAGGGCGCCGGTGCGGTTGCCGCCTCACCAGCCACCGCGGACGCGGTCGCGGCACCGCAGACGGCGGCCAGAACGGCGACGCCATCCTCCAACGAGTCGCCGCCGCAGCTCGACAATTCACTCAGCAACCAGAGCCGTGGGCGCGAGCCGTCGCTGCGCTCTCGTGACCGGGAGGCCCGTTGATGAACACGAAATTCAATTTCGTCGCGCTGAGTGTCGTGACCGTTCTGGTCATCGTTGCGATGTCAATCTTTACCGTCGATCAGCGTCAGTACGCGCTGGTTTTCCAGTTGGGTGAAGTCAAACGGGTGATTACCGAACCGGGCCTGAACTTCAAGATCCCGATGATCCAGAACGTCCGTTATTTTGACCGACGCATCCTGACGCTGGACAACAACGAGCCGGAGCGTTTCATAACGTCCGAGAAGAAGAACGTACTGGTCGATTCCTATATCAAGTGGCGGATCGTCGATCCCAATCTCTATTACATATCGGTCGGCGGCGATGAAGCGCGTGCCAAGACCCGCCTGAACCAGACGGTTAACGCCGGTTTGCGCGAGGAGTTCGGCAAGCGCACGGTGCATGACGTGATTTCCGGGGAGCGCGACCGGATCATGGAGGACATGCGGGTCAAGGCCGATACCGATTCGCGCAAGATTGGCGTCGAGATCGTCGATGTACGACTGAAGCGGGTCGAGCTGCCCAACGAGGTCAGCGAAGCGGTCTATCGGCGCATGGAGGCCGAGCGGAAGCGGGTGGCCAACGAACTGCGCTCGGAAGGCGCGGCAGAAGCGGAAAAGATACGCGCCGATGCCGACCGTCAGCGCGAGGTCATCGTTGCCAATGCCTACCGTGATGCCCAGAAGATCAAGGGTGACGGCGACGCCCAGGCGACTGCCATCTATGGTCAGGCGTTCAACCAGAATCCCGAGTTCTATTCGTTCTACCGTAGTCTGGAAGCCTATCGCGCCAGCTTCAAGAGCAAGAACGACCTGCTGGTTGTCGAGCCTGGTTCCGAATTCTTCAAGTACATGAAGGGTAGCGGGCGCGGAAACGACAAAGGCAAATGACCTCGACGCTGTTGCTGGCCTTCGCGCTGATGCTGGTGCTCGAAGGCCTGATGCCCTTCATCGCCCCGGCGGCCTGGCGTGAAACCTTCCGCCGCCTCGTTCAACTTACGGACGGCCAGATCCGCTTCATCGGTTTGACCTCGATGATCATTGGCCTGGTCCTGATCGTGGTGTTCTCATGAACTGGCTGTTGCCCGAATACATCGCCGACGCGCTGCCGGCCGAGGCCGAGCGCATCGAGCGCCTGCGCCGGACGCTGCTCGATCATTTCCGCGGCCACGGCTTCGAGTTCGTCATGCCGCCGATGCTGGAGTATCTGGAATCCTTGCTGACCGGCGCCGGGCAGGATCTCAAGCTGCGTACCTTCAAGGTGGCCGATCAGCTTTCCGGCCGCACCATGGGGATCCGCGCCGACATCACGCCGCAGGCGGCACGGATCGATGCACACCTGCTCAACCATCGCGGCGTTACCCGGCTGTGCTACTGCGACAGCGTGCTGCATACGCTACCGGCAACCATTTCCGCCAGTCGCGAGCCGCTGCAGATCGGCGCCGAACTCTACGGCCATGCCGGCATTGCTGCCGACCTCGCGGTGATCCGCCTGTTGGCGAGCGCCTTCGCACGGATCAGCGTGCCGGTAAGCCGCATCGACCTCGGGCACGTCGGCATATTCCGCGCGCTGGCCGAAGCGGCCGGGCTGCCGCAGGAATCCGAGGAGACGGTTCTCAACCTGCTGCGGGCCAAGGATGTCCCGGGGTTGATCGAATCCTGTGCCGGTGTCCCTTCACCTTACCGGGAGGCGCTGCAGCGTCTGCCGCAGTTGTATGGCGGCGTCGAGGTGCTCGACCGCGCGGCGGCCGAACTGCCTGCGCTGCCGGCCATCACGGCGGCGCTCGAAGGCTTGCGTCATCTGGTGTCGGCGGCGGATCTGCCGTTCTCGATCGATCTTTCCGACCTGCGCGGTTATCATTACCACAATGGTGTCGTGTTTGCCGCGTATTGCCCGGATTATCCCGTCGCGATTGCGCTCGGCGGTCGCTATGACGGCGCCGGCAAGGCTTTCGGACGGGCTCGCCCGGCGACCGGGTTCTCGATGGATTTGCGGGAAGTGGCGCGTCTCGCACCGGCTGGCAGGACAGGCGGCGCGATATTGGCGCCGCATGCCGCGCATGATGGAAAACTCGCAGCGCACATTGCCGCGTTGCGTGATCAGGGAGAGGTTGTCGTCGAACTGCTGCCGGGCGAAACTGCCTGCGAAGGGCCGGTTTGCGACAGAAAGCTCGTGCAGGTGGGCGAGCGCTGGATCATCGAAACAATACAAGAGGACTGAAAATGGCCAAGAATGTCATCGTGGTGGGTACCCAGTGGGGCGACGAGGGGAAGGGCAAGATCGTCGACTGGCTGACCGACCATGCCAAGGGGGTCGTGCGCTTTCAGGGCGGCCACAATGCCGGCCATACGCTGGTCGTCGGCGAACGGGTATACAAGCTGAATCTGGTGCCCTCGGGCATCGTCCGTGACGGGGTCAAGTGCTACATCGGCAATGGCGTGGTGCTCGACATCCATCACCTGATCGCCGAAATCGCCGAACTGGAAAAGGGCGGTATCGATGTCCGCTCGCGCCTCCGCGTCAGTCCGGGCTGCTCGCTGATTCTGCCCTATCACTCCGCTCTCGACCGGGCGCGTGAAAGCGTCAAGGCCGAAGGCAAGAAAATCGGCACGACCGGCAAGGGGATCGGCCCGGCTTACGAGGACAAGGTGTCGCGGCGCGGCCTGCGCGTCTATGACCTGTTCCACCCTGAGCGCTTTGCCGAAAAGCTGAAGGAAGTCATCGAATATCACAACTTCGCGCTGACCGAGTATTTCAAGGCCCCCGCGGTCGATTACCAGATGGTGCTCGATCAGGCGCTGGCCGATGCCGAGCAACTCCGGCCGCTGGTTGCCGACGTCTCGGCGGCCCTCTACGAAGCCAACCAGTCTGGCGAGAACCTGCTGTTCGAGGGCGCGCAGGGTACCTTGCTCGATATCGATCACGGCACCTACCCCTTCGTCACGTCATCGAATTGTGTCGCTGGGCAGGCATCTGCCGGCACCGGGATCGGTCCCGGCATGCTGCATTACGTGCTGGGGATCACCAAGGCCTACTGCACACGCGTCGGTGGCGGCCCTTTCCCGAGCGAACTCGATATCGAAACGCCGGGCGTTCCGGGCTACCAGATGTCGCAGGTCGGCAAGGAATTCGGCACGGTCACCGGGCGCAAACGCCGTTGCGGCTGGTTCGATGCCGCCGCCTTGCGTCGCTCGGGCCGCATCAACGGCCTGACCGGGCTGTGCATTACCAAGCTCGATGTCCTCGACGGCCTCGCCGAACTCAAGATCTGCAATGGCTACCGGCTGGATGGCAAGGTCATCGATCTGCTGCCCATCGGCGCCGACGAAGTGGCGCGTTGCGAGCCGATCTACGAAACGATGCCCGGCTGGTCGGAAACGACCTTCGGCGCCAAGCGCTGGGAAGACCTGCCGGCCAATGCCCAGGCCTACCTCAATCGCCTGGAAACGCTCTGTCAGGTGCCGATTGCCATCGTGTCCACCGGTCCGGAACGCGACGAGACCATTCTCAAGCAGCATCCCTTCAAGTAATTCCCGTGCCGGCGCCGCTGGGCGCCTGCCGTCCCCCAAGGGGACTTCCTTCGGGGCGCGGTCAACGGGCCTCAAGGCCCGTTTTTGATCTGCCAAGGGGAGGCTGCTGAAGCCCGCGCAGCAAGACGGCCAGCAAAGCTGGTTCATCGCTGTGGATTCCTACGGGGCGTCAGCGAACGGCGGCGGCTTTCCGGGCGTCGAATAGTCAGCCGTCGCCAACTGGCGGAATTTTGGTTCGAATACATGGGGTGGATTGCCGACCTGGAAGCGGATCGGTAGCGAGACCATCGCGAACCCCTCGTTCCGGCGTACCAGTTTCTGCACGACGAAGTGCAGATGGGGACCGGAAGCGTAGCCGGTGGCGCCGGACAGCCCGATCATCGTTCCGGCGCTCACCTTTTCTCCGGTGCTCACGCGAACTCCGCCGGGGGCGAGATGGGCGTAGGTTGCCACCGTTTCGTCGGCATGCAGGATACGCACGTAGTTGGCCAATGCCAGCAGTCCGCGATCCTTGCTGCCGAGGCGGTTCGCCGACTCGGTTTCGATCACGACACCGTCGCGGGCGGCGACGACCGGCGTGTTCTCCGGCATCGTGAAGTCGACGGCATATTCGCTGTCATCCGTGTTGTGGGTGGTCAACGGGCCGCCAGCCGCCTGGCTGACGACAAAACTGCGTCCGTCCTGATAGGGCAGGCGGTAGCTCGCGCGCGGATCGGGAATCGCGTAAAAGTTGCCGATGCTGTAGGTCGATTGCGTCGAGAAGCGAAGGCTGCGTCCCGGGTAGGCTGGGCGGATTTGCAGGAGCAAGAGCTCGCTATGGGGTTGTACCACGGCATAGACGGGCAGGGGCTGGGTGGCCCTGACGTTGTCCGTGGCGTTCAGCGCGAGGCGCACCGATACCGGCGCCGGGCCGCGATTTCTGGCGATCAGGTCGTGACCCGAGTCGCGACGTTCGGCGCTTACCGAAAACGGATAGGCTTGCTTCGCGCCGACCATGCCAGGGAGTGCGCAGGCAATCAGTAGCCAGGAAAGTAACAGTCGGCGCATGAGGGTCGCGGGGCAGCAAGGGCGCATCATTGATACACTCTACGGCCTTGCCGGCATTCAGTCCATGCCCCCTTGGGCGGCTATCGCGCCGGAACCAGTTGCCAGCCTTCGCTGCAGTCGTTGACGTAGGGGTAATACTGTCCGGCCGACCCGCAATAGTTCCAGTAGCCGGCTGCCGGGGCCGAATAGACAGGTTGCGCCGGGGCGACATAGACAGGTTGCGGCGCGACGTATACCGGTTCCGGCGCGTAGTGGTTTGAAGCGGCAATGCCGGCGGCGATGCCGGTGATGGCGAGTAGGGCGGCTGCCCCGGCCCACCCGTAACCACGATGATCACCATGGTGGCGAGCGGGCGATGCGGCGTAATAACCGCGATGCCCGTCGCGGTGGTGCCCGCGGTCCGCCAGTGCCGGCGTCGAAACACCCAGCGCGAGGCAGAGGGCGATGCTGATTGAGCTGATGATCGTTTTCATGGCCAAATAACGCTGCAGGGCGCTGGCCGATGACGGCGGGCGGGGGGCGAATTGTGAGGAATTGTTACCGGGCAGGGATTCGCGCTGTGAGACAATTGTCTTATGGACGGTCGGATCACCGTGTGGTCGCCACAAGCCGGCTGCAGAAATGAAAAAAGGCCTTGTCTTGACAAGGCCTTCGATCAGAATTGCTGGTGCCCAGGAAGGGACTCGAACCCCCACGGAGTTACCCGCTAGTACCTGAAACTAGTGCGTCTACCAATTCCGCCACCTGGGCACAGGTGCGAAGAGGGGCGAATTATAAAGAAAGTAAATGACATGTCAAGAAAAAAACCATCGAAGATCCGCCGCGCCGACCCGTTCTACGAGCGCGAACTGAAACGTTACGAATCCCCGCTGCCGTCGCGGGAGTACGTTTCGCAGATGCTGGCCGACGAAGGCCGGCCGCTGACCCTGGCCGAACTCACCGAACTGCTGGACATCGACGGCAGCGAGCGCGAGATGTTCCAGCGTCGCCTCGGCGCCATGGAGCGCGAAGGCCAGCTGATGCGCAACCGCAAGGGTGCCTACATTCTGCCCGAGCGCGCCAGCCTGACGGCGGGCAAGATTCAGGGGCATCCGGACGGCTACGGCTTCCTGGTCCCCGATGACGGCACGGCCGACATCTTTCTCGACCAGCACCAGATGGGCAAGGTGCTGCACGGCGACCGCGCGCTGGTGCGGGTCACCGGCATCGACCGCAAGGGGCGGCCGGAGGGCAGCATCGTCGAGGTCACCGAACGGGCCAATACGCGGGTCGTCGGCCGCGTCTTCGTCGAGCACGGCGTCGTGTTCGTGGTGCCGGAGAACCGCCGCATCGCCCAGGACATCCTGGTGCCGCCCGAGAAGAGGGCGAAGATCAAACCGCAGACGGGGCAGGTGGTGATGGTCGACATCATCGAGCAGCCAAGCAAGTTTGCGCAGCCGATCGGGCGCATTACCGAAGTGCTCGGCACCTATGCCGATCCGGGCATGGAGATCGAGATCGCGCTGCGCAAGCACGATCTGCCGTTCGAATTCTCCAAGCCCGCGCTGGCCGAGAACAAGGCGTTGCCGGACAAGGTCAAAAAGGCCGACCTGGAAGGGCGCGAGGATTTGCGCGACCTGCCGCTGGTGACTATCGACGGCGAGACGGCGCGCGACTTCGACGACGCCGTGTATTGCGAAAAGCAGGGGCGTGGCTGGCGGCTGGTGGTGGCGATCGCCGACGTCTCGCATTACGTCAAGCCGGGCATGACCCTCGACAAGGAGGCCATGGAGCGCGGCAATTCGGTCTATTTCCCGCGCCGGGTGATACCGATGCTGCCGGAAAAGCTGTCCAATGGCATTTGCTCGCTGAACCCGGATGTCGAGCGCATGGCCATGGTCTGCGACATGGACATCAGCGCCGCCGGCAAGATCGGCAAGTACCGGTTCTATCGCGCGGTGTTCCGCTCGCACGCGCGGCTGACCTACAACCAGGTGTGGTCATGGCTGTCCGCCGAAGCGAAGCCGGAAGGCGATAACCACAAGGCGCTGCAGCCGCACCTGCAGAACCTCTACAAGCTGTTCCAGGCGCTGCACACGGCGCGCGGCCAGCGCGGGGCGATCGATTTCGAGACGACCGAAACGCAGATGGTCTTCAACGAGCAGGGCAAGATCGAGAACATCGTGCCGGTGGTGCGCAACGAGGCGCACCGCATCATCGAGGAATGCATGCTGGCGGCCAACGTCTGTGCCTCCGATTTTCTGGCGGCGCACAAGCAGACCTGTCTTTACCGCATCCACGAAGGCCCGGGCGAGGAAAAACTCAAGAACCTGCGTAGCTTCCTCGGCGAATTCGGGCTTGCGCTGGGCGGTGGCGACGATCCGAAGGCCAAGGATTACGCCAAGCTGCTGGAACAGATCAGGCCGCGCCCCGATTTCCAGCTGCTGCAGACGGTGATGCTGCGCTCGCTGCGTCAGGCCATGTACAGCCCCGACAACGTCGGCCACTTCGGCCTGGCCTACGAGCATTACACGCACTTCACCTCGCCGATCCGTCGTTATCCTGACCTGCTGGTGCATCGCGCCATCAAAGCGGTGCTCGCCATGGAAAAATACACGCCGGCCGGCGACTGGGAGCAAATCGGTTTGCATTGCTCGGCGACCGAGCGGCGCGCCGACGAGGCGACGCGCGACGTCGAGAACTGGCTGAAGACCTTCTTCATGAAGGAGCGCGTCGGCGAGGAGTTCGACGGCACGATTTCGGCGGTGACCGGCTTCGGCATCTTCGTCGCGCTCGACACGATCTATATCGAGGGTCTGGTGCATGTTTCGGATCTCGGCGCCGACTACTTCCAGTTCGACAACGTCAAGCACCAGATGCTCGGTGAGCGCACCGGGCAGCGCTTCCGCCTCGGCGACCGGGTGCGGGTCAGGCTGGTGCGCGCCGATCTGGAAAGCAACAAGATCGACTTCGTGCTGGCCGGCGAGCAGGAGTTGCCAAAAAAGGCCAAAAAACGGCGTTGACCGCAACAGGCGGCGGGGGAGCGAAAGGATAGTCGGCCGGCAGTGGTAGACTCGCCACCTTTCCCGAACAGACCGCCGCAATGTCCTCTTCCCGCCTGATCTACGGCTTTCATGCCGTTACTGCCAAGCTGCGCCACGATCCCGATTCGCTCAAGGAGATCATGGTCGATGCCACGCGTCAGGATGCGCGCGCCCGCGACCTGCTGGCGCACGCCGAGTTGCAGGGCGTCAAGATCATCATCAGCGACGGCAAGCGGCTCGACGGCATGGCGCCCGGCGCCAAACACCAGGGCGTCATTGCCCGCGTCGAAGGCGGGCGCAAGGCGGCGCATCTCGATGACGTGCTCGATACGCTGGAAGAGCCGGCCTTCCTGCTGGTGCTCGACGGCATCACCGACCCGCGCAACCTCGGCGCCTGCCTGCGCGTCGCCGATGCGGCCGGCGTCCATGCGGTGATCGCGCCCAAGGATCGCGCCGTCGGCCTCACCGACGTCGCGGCGAAGACCGCCAGCGGCGCCGCCGAAACGGTGCCCTACGTGATGGTGACCAACCTCGCGCGCACCCTGCGCGAACTCAAGGAACGCAACATCCAGGTAATCGGCACCGCCGGCGAAGCGCAAAGCGATCTCTACGCCGCCGAGTGGCCGCCGGCCACGGCCTGGGTGCTCGGGGCCGAGGGCGAGGGCATGCGCCGCCTGACGCGAGAAACCTGCGACCAGCTGGTGCGCATTCCGATGCATGGCGCCGTCGAAAGCCTCAATGTCTCGGTGGCTGCCGGTGTTTGCCTGTTCGAGGCCAGACGTCGTCGCTCCTGAGACGCCGACGGCTTTCCGCATGACTCGCCGGCGCGCCGTGGCGCTGATGGTACTGGTCACGCTGCTGTGGAGCATCGCCGGCGTCGTGACGCGCCATCTTGACGCGGCGCGCAGCTTCGAAGTCACGTTCTGGCGCAGCCTGTTCAATGCGCTGGCGCTCGCCATCGGCCTGACCGCTCTGCGCGGACCGGGGCTGTGGTCCGGGCTGTTGCGTTCCGGTCGCGTGCTGTGGGCTTCCAGCTTTTGCTGGGCGGTGATGTTCACCGCCTTCATGGTCGCCCTGACGCTGACGACGGTGGCCAATGTCCTGGTGACGATGGCCATCGGGCCGATGATGACCGCGCTGTTCTCGCGGATCTTTCTCGGTCAGCGCCTGCCGTTGCGCACCTGGCTGGCGATCCTCGTCGCGGGCGCCGGCATCGTCTGGATGTTCGGCGCCGAGGCCGGCAACGGCGCATCGCTGCTCGGTTCGCTGGTCGCTTGCGCGGTGCCGCTGGCCGGCGCTGCCAACTGGACCCTGCTGCAACGGGTGGGCGAGTCGGGCGCCGATGCGCCGGACATGCTGCCGGCGGTGTTGATCGGTGCAGTGATCTCGGCGCTGGTGACGCTGCCGCTGGCCTGGCCCCTGCAGGCTTCGGCGCATGACTTGCGGTTGCTCGCGCTGCTCGGCACGGTCCAGTTGGCGCTGCCCTGCCTGCTGCTGGTGCGCCTGACGCGCGAACTGCCGGCGGCGGAAATTGCGCTGCTGGCCCTGCTCGAAGTGCT
>DATIUN010000272.1:0-1773 GCA_035466795.1 Azonexus sp.
CCCCCCAATTCACGCCCGGCGCAGCCGTCGGCCATGACAGCCCGCCGCTCGGCTACGCGCTGGCGCAACTCCATGGCATCTACATCCTGGCCCAGAACGCGCGCGGCCTAGTCTTGGTCGACATGCACGCGGCGCACGAACGCATCCTCTACGAAAAACTGAAGACCGCCCTCGACAACCGCCAGATCGCCACCCAGGCGCTGCTGATCCCCGCCGTCTTCTCCGCCGACCCGCTCGACATCGCCGCCGTCGAAGAACACGCCGAGGCGCTGGCCGACCTCGGCTTCCAGATCGCCCCGCTCGGCCCCAACCAGCTCGGCGTGCGCAGCGTCCCCGCCCTGCTCCAATCCGACGACCCGGCCGCACTCGCCCGCTCGTTAATAGCGGAACTGCGCGAACACGGCATTACCCAGCTTGCCACCGCGCGGCGCAACGAACTGCTGGCGACAATGGCCTGCCATGGCGCCGTCCGCGCCCGCCGCATTCTCACCCTCCCCGAAATGAACGCGCTGCTACGGCAGATGGAAGAAACCGAACGCGCCGGCCAGTGCAACCACGGTCGGCCGACATGGACCGAACTGCCGCTGGCGGAACTCGACAGGCTGTTCCTGCGCGGCCAGTAGCCACGTCCCCCGGTGTCTCGTTTTGCACTATCGATGCACGGAATTTCCCTGTAAAACCATGACGTTCCATACGTTTAATGACCCCTTACGTGCATAATCCAGCTTTCGCTCCTGCCATCAAGTCCTTGACCACAGCACTGCACCTTTCCCACCAGTTCACCGCGCGCCTGATCCTGGCAGGATTTCTCGTTGCCGGCGCTACGAGCGCCGAGGCCGACGTTCCGCCGATGTTTCGCCCGAATGCCGGCAGCCTGCTTAATCAGACCACGCCACCCACCGTCGCCCCGACGCTGCCTTCCTCGACGCTGCCGGCGCTGCCGGATGAAGACCTCGGAAAGCCCGGCCCCGATGACGCCAAAGTAAAGGTCTCGCGTTTCGTTCTCGAGGGCGTCAGCTTGTTGCCGCCGGAGCAGTTGCAGGCGCGGCTGTCCGATCTGATCGGCCAGGAACTCGGTCTTTCGGGTTTGCGCAAGGCGGCAGCGCTGATTACCCAGCTTTACCGCGAACAGGGATATTTTCTCGCCCGTGCCTACCTTCCGGCGCAGGATATTGCCGATGGCGTCGTACGCATCGCGGTGCTCGAAGGCCAGTATGGCGCCGTCGAAACCGGTGGCTCGCCTCGGCTCGAGCAACAGCACGCCCAGGGCATCCTGGATGCGCATCAGGTTGCCGAAGGTCAGCCGATCGAGCGTTCATCCCTCGAGCGCAGCCTGATCCTGCTCGAACAACGCGGCGGCGCGCCGGTGCAGGCGGTGATGCAGCCCGGCGCCACGGTCGGCACCTCGCACATGGTCATCCAGGCGGCGGCCGGCCCTCTGTTCAGCGGGCAACTGGGCGCCGACAACTACGGCAATCGCTACAGCGGCCAGAATCGCGCGACCGCCCTGCTCAACCTCAACAGCCCGCGCGGCGTCGGCGATCTCGCCAGCCTGTGGCTGATGAAATCCAGCGATTCCGATGCCGTCTTCGCCGCCTACCAGACACCGGTTGGGTATAGCGGCCTTACCCTGGGCGCCAGCTACTCGCAGTTCAACTACCAGCTTTGCTGCGAATTCCTGCCGCTTGACCAGAAAGGCTACGCCAAGGTGGTCGGCCTCCAGGCGCGCTATCCGCTGATCCTGTCGCAGCGCACGATCATGAATGCCGGACT
>DATIUN010000273.1:0-4066 GCA_035466795.1 Azonexus sp.
ATGGCATGATCCCGGCGATCGCCCAGGATGAAGGCGGGCGGGTGGTGATGTTCGCCTGGATGAACCGCGACTCGCTCCGGGAAACAGTCCGCAGCGGCAACGCGGTATACTGGTCGCGTTCGCGGCAAAGGCTGTGGCGCAAGGGCGAGGAATCCGGACATTTCCAGAAGATCCGGGCGATCCGCACCGACTGCGACGGCGATGTGCTGTTGCTGACGGTCGAACAGGCCGGCGGAATCGCCTGCCATACCGGGCGCGCCAGCTGCTTTTTCAACGAATTGAACGGTGAACGCTGGGTTCCCGTTGATCCGGTCTTGAAAGATCCAAAGGAAATTTACGCAAAATGAGTACGCATGACATGTTGCACCGGCTTTCGGAGACGCTGATTTCGCGTCGCAATGCCGACCCGTCGACGTCCTATACCGCGCAGTTGTTCGCCAGCGGCCCCGACTCGATCCTGAAGAAGATCGGTGAGGAATGCGCCGAACTGATCATGGCCGCCAAGGATGGCAAGCGCCTGAACATCGTCTGGGAATCGACCGACGTGATCTACCATGTCATGGTCCTGCTCGCCTTTTATGGCCTGAGCATCGAGGACATCGTTCAGGAAATGCGCCGCCGCGAGGGAATTTCCGGCATTGACGAGAAAGCAGCGCGGAGCGCCAAGTGAGCGACTGCATTTTCTGCAAGATCGTCGACGGCAGGATTCCGGCGAAAAAGGTCTTCGAGGACGACGACATTCTCGCTTTCAACGACATCAACCCGGCGCGTCCGGTGCATGTGCTGGTGATTCCGAAGAAGCACATCACCTCGCTGGCGACCGTGACGGACGACGATGCGCCGCTGCTCGGGAAGATGCTCGCCACCGCCAACGGGATCGCCAGCACGCAGGGTAGCCCGGACGGTTTTCGCATTATCATCAATACGGGACGGGTCGGGCAGCAGGAAGTCCCGCACCTGCACATCCACATCGTGGGCGGACCGGATCCGGTCGGACCCATGCTGAAACGCATCTAGGAGACGAACATGGGCAGTTTTTCCATCTGGCACTGGCTGATCGTACTGGTCATCGTGTTGCTGATCTTCGGCACCAAAAAACTGCGCAACGTCGGGCAGGATCTCGGCGGCGCGGTCAAGGGCTTCAAGGACGGCATGAAGGATGCATCGGCGACTGACAAGGCGGCTGATGCCGAGCCGCCGCAACAGGTCAGCGGGCAGACGATCGACGTCGAAGTGAAGGAAAAGACCAAGTCCTGATCGGCATTCCGGGCCGGGGAACCGCGTGAGCGGTTTCCTCTGCGCCCGGTTCCCGGCGGCCTATCCTTATGTTCGATATCGGCTTTTCAGAACTCATGGTCATCGGCATCGTTGCCCTGATCGTCATCGGGCCGGAGAAGCTGCCGAAGGTCGCGCGCACGCTGGGGCATCTGCTCGGCCGGGCGCAGCGCTACGTCAATGATGTCAAGTCAGATATCAATCGCGAAATCCAGCTCGACGAGTTGAAGAAACTGCAGTCGGAAGTCACCGAGTCGGCGCGCTCGCTGGAGGATTCGGTGCGCAAGGAATTCGAAAGTGCCCGTGCCGCGGTCGAAGTCCCTGCCCAGGCGGCGGTGGCCGAACTGAACGACGCCGCGCAGCAGGTTGCGCAGAGCACGGCGGCCCCGGTTGCCGATGTCACGGGCAAGCCAGCCGCATGAACGATCCGCAGGCAAACCCGGCGCACGAAGAGTCGTTCATTTCCCATCTTGTCGAGTTGCGCGACCGTCTGCTGCGCAGCCTGATCGCGGTGGCCGTGGTGCTCGCAGCGTTGGCCGTCTATCCCGGGCCGGGGGAGATCTACGACATCCTGGCCGCGCCGCTGACCGCCGCCTTGCCGGAAGGCACCAAGATGATCGCCATCGGGGTCATCACGCCGTTCATGGTGCCGCTCAAGGTGACGGCGATGGTCGCCTTCGTGCTCGCCCTGCCGTTCGTTCTCTACCAGGTCTGGGCCTTCATCGCGCCGGGGCTCTATGCGCATGAGAAGCGGCTTGGCATTCCGCTGATCATTTCGAGCTCCCTGCTCTTTTTGCTCGGCATCGCCTTCTGTTACTTCTTCGTTTTCGGGCAGGTCTTCAGCTTCATCAACAGCTTCGCGCCGAAGAGCATCACACCGGCGCCGGATATCGACGCCTACCTGTCGTTCGTGATGACCATGTTCCTCGCCTTCGGCATTGCCTTCGAGGTACCGGTGGCGCTGGTGGTCCTGGTCAAACTCGGGGTGGTGACGGTCGACAAGCTCAAGGAATGGCGTTCCTATTTCATCGTCGGCGCCTTCATCGTCGCCGCCGTGGTGACGCCGCCGGATGTGGTCTCGCAACTGGCGCTGGCGATTCCGATGTGCCTGCTCTACGAACTGGGTATCCTGGCGGCGCGCCTTGTTTCGCGGACGGCACCGCCGGAGTATGTCATGGTCGACCCGGCCGAGGAGGCAAAAATGGATGCCGAGATGGATAGCGCGGAAGAGGAATTCCGCAAGCTCTCGGGCAAGTAATCAGGGCGTTCTGCGCTCCGGGCCGGGCTCGGTCGTCAGTGTCCGTAGCGGCTTGCCCTCCTCGAACCACCACAGTGTCCCGGCCGGCATGACTTCCCAGGCCTCGTTGTCGGTCAGCGGCAGCGTGGCAATGACCGCGACCCGATCCTCCGGACTTGTCACGTCGCTGAAGTCGACCGTGACATCCTGATCCTTGAGGTGGGCCGGGGCGAAGGGTGCCTGGCGAATGACGTAGGCCAGCCTGGTCGAGGCATGGGCGAACAGCCAGTCACCGTTGGAGAGCAGAAAGTTGAACTCGCCGTAACGGGCGATCTCGCGCGTCAGTTCATGAATGGCGGCGAACAGTCCGCCGGGCTCGGGGGTCGTGCTTCCGAAGCGCTGGCGCAGGCGCTGGAGCAGCCAGCAGAAGGCGCGCTCGCTGTCGGTCAGGCCGACCGGGACGAAGCTGCCATCGAGTTCCGGCGCGAAACCGGTCAGGTTGCCGTTGTGCGCGAAGATCCAGTAGCGCCCCCATAGTTCGCGCATGAACGGGTGGGTGTTCTCGAGTCCGATCGACCCCTGCGTGGCCTTGCGGATATGGGCGATGACGCTCTTCGAGCGGATCGGATACTGGCGGACCAGTTCGGCAACCGGCGAGGTGCAGGAAGGCTTGGGGTCGAGGAACAGGCGCGTTCCCTTGCCCTCGAAGAAGGCGATGCCCCAGCCGTCGGAATGAACGTCAGTGGCGCCGCCCCGTGCCTGAAATCCGGTGAACGAGAAGCAGATGTCGGTCGGGACGTTGCAGTTCATGCCCAGCAACTGGCACATGGCTCACTCCTGCTCTGCGGACAGCGCTGGCCGCTTGCCGATCCTGACCTGCGTTTCGATCACGTTCTTGTCGCGGCGCAGGCGGAATGCCGAGCGGTCGTCGGGCTTGAGCGCGGCAATCAGGTCGAGCATCGCCTGTGGATCTTTCACCGGCTTGCCGCCGACCGTCAGCAACACGTCGCCGGGCCGGATGCCGGCGGTGTCGGCTGGGCTGCCGCGCACGACGCCGGCGATCAGCGCCCCCTCGCTGTCGGGCAGGCCGAAGGATTCGGCCAGTTCGGGCGTGATTTCCTGCGCCTCGACACCGACCCAGCCGCGCGTCACGGCGCCGTTCAGGATGATCTGCTCCATGATGTTCTTGGCGCTCGACACCGGTATCGCGAAGCCGATGCCGTGCGAGCCGCCGGTCTGCGAGTAGATTGCGGTGTTGATGCCAATCAGGTTGCCGTTGATGTCGACCAGCGCGCCACCCGAATTGCCGGGATTGATCGCGGCATCGGTCTGGATGAAGTTCTCGAAGGTGTTGATCCCGAGATGCGAGCGGCCGAGCGCCGAGACGATGCCCATGGTCACCGTCTGGACGACGCCGAACGGGTTGCCGATGGCCAGTACGACATCGCCGACGCGCAGGTTTTCCATCTGGCCGAAGGTGATCGCCGGCAGCTTGTCGGCCTTGATCTGCAGCACGGCGAGATCGGATTCAGGGTCGCTGCCGATGACCGTCGC
>DATIUN010000274.1:0-14373 GCA_035466795.1 Azonexus sp.
CGCGTGCCTTCTTTTCATCCGCCAATACGATCGCTTCTTCGCCGGCCGCCGGAACGTCCGACAGACCAAGGATTTCAACCGGAATCGACGGACCCGCCTCGTTGATCGGCTTGCCGTTTTCATCGAGCATGGCACGCACGCGCCCGGAGACCTGACCGGCCAGCACGACATCGCCGCGCTTCGAGGTGCCGGACAGCACCAGCATGGTCGCCACCGCGCCGCGACCCTTGTCGAGACGCGCCTCGATGATCAGGCCCTTGGCCGGCGCATCCTTCTGCGCCTTCAGTTCGAGAACCTCGGCCTGCAACAGCACCTGTTCGAGCAACTCGTCGATCCCGGTGCCCTTCTTGGCCGAAACCGGCACGAAGGGCGAATCGCCGCCGTACTCTTCGGGAATGACGCCTTCGGCGACCAGTTCCTGCTTGACGCGATCCGGATTGGCATCCGGCTTGTCCATCTTGTTGATGGCGACGACCAGCGGTACGCCGGCCGCCTTGGCGTGGTGAATCGCTTCCTTGGTCTGCGGCATCACGCCGTCGTCGGCGGCCACCACCAGAATGACGATGTCGGTGGCCTTGGCGCCACGGGCCCGCATGGCGGTAAACGCCTCGTGGCCCGGGGTGTCGAGGAAGGTAACCATGCCACGATCGGTTTCGACGTGGTAGGCGCCAATATGCTGGGTAATGCCGCCGGCTTCGCCGGCCGCCACCTTGGCGCGCCGGATGAAGTCAAGCAGCGAGGTCTTGCCGTGGTCGACGTGGCCCATGACGGTCACCACCGGCGCCCGCGGTTCGAGCGGCACGTCCTTGTGCTCGGCGGATTCCTCGAGGAAGGCATCCGGATCGTCCAGTTTGGCGGCAAAGGCCTTGTGGCCCATTTCCTCGACGACGATCATGGCCGTTTCCTGGTCCAGCACCTGGTTGATGGTGACCATGGAACCCATTTTCATCATGACCTTGATGACTTCGATCGCCTTGACGGCCATCTTGTGCGCCAGATCGGCTACCGAAATGGTTTCGGGAATGTGAATCTCGCGGACGACGACTTCGGTCGGCGCCTGGAAGCTGCCCTGGCCGTCGTCGACGGCATGCCCGTGCTTCTTGTGTCCGCCCCGTCCGCTCTTCCACGAACTGCCCGGGTCGGCCGAACGGGTCTTGATGCCAGGCTTCTTCCGGCTGTCGTCAGGACGTCCGTTGCCGCCCTTCTTGGCCTCCTTGCCCGGCGCATCCGGACGCTTGTGCAGCGTTCCCTTCTCGCCAGGGGCTTCCTGCGTCTTGGCCTGGGCTGCTGCCTGCTGCCTGGCCTGTTCGGCCAGCTTGGCCGCCTCGGCGGCCGCTTCGGCCTGCTGGCGCATGCGCACCAGTTCCGCTTCGCGTGCCTGCTTGTCCTTGAGTTCCTGCTCCTGAATCTGGCGCAACTGGCTCTGGCGGCGTTCCTGGTCCTCGCGGGATTTCAGCTCCTCCTTGCCGATGACCGAGGCACGTGAAACCACGCGGCGCGCCGGCGTGGGTTCCGGCGCGGCGTCCGCGACAACCGGCGCTTCAGCCACCGGGGCGACGGGTTCAACAACCTTTTCGATTACTGGTTCGACCACCGGTTCGACCACCGCCTCGACGACGGCCTCGACCACCGGCGCAACAACGGGAAGCTCGACTGGCGTCTCGACAACCTCGGCAACGGCTTCGGGGAGATGGTCGCCAGTTTCCCTTTTGACCAGAACACGCTTCTTGCGCACCTCGACCTGGACAGTCCGGGCCCGGCCATGGGAATCGGTCGCCTTGATTTCCGACGTCTGCTTGCGGGTCAGCGTGATCTTGGTCTTCGATTCATCACCATGTGCCCGGCGCAGGTATTCAAGCAGCTTGGCCTTGTCCTGATCGGTTAGCTGGTCGGCGGTTCCCTGCTTGCCGACACCGGCCTTGCCCAATTGCTCGAGCAGGGCCGCTTCCGGCATCTTGAGTTCGACGGCGAATTGCGAAACAGTTGTTGCGGTCATACTTGCTACCCTCCCGCTCACTCAAACCAGTGAGCACGTGCCTTCAGAATAAGTTCCTTGGCACGCTCTTCATCAATGCCGGTCAATTCAACGAGTTCATCCACTGCCAGTTCGGCGAGATCCTCGCGGGTCTTGATGCTGCCGGCGGCCAGTTTTGCCGCCAGTTCCCTGGTCATGCCTTCCAGAGTAAGCAGATCGTCGGCCACGCCTTCGAGCTGTTCCTCGGTGACGATGGCTTCGGTCAGCAGCACATTGCGCGCCCGGTTCCGCAATTCGTTGACGATTTCCTCGTCCAGCCCCTCGATTTCGAGCATTTCGGCGAGCGGAACGTAAGCAACCTCCTCCAGCGACGAAAAACCTTCCTCGATCAGCAGGTCGGCAAGTTCTTCGTCGATGTCGAGCTTCTCCATGAAGGTGACGCGGGTCACCGCGTACTCCGCTTCGGCGCGCTTGACCGACTCGTCCTGGGTCATCAGGTTGATGGTCCAACCGGTCAGTTCCGAGGCGAGGCGAACGTTCTGACCATTGCGCCCGATGGCGATGGCAAGGTTGTCTTCATCGACCACGACATCCATCGAGTGTTTTTCCTCATCGACGACGATGGAGGAAACTTCGGCCGGCGCCAGCGCGCCGATCACGAACTGCGCCGGGTCGGCGGACCACAGCACGATGTCGATATTCTCGCCGCCGATCTCGTTGCGCACGGCTGTCACGCGGGAGCCGCGCAGGCCGACACAGGTGCCGATCGGATCGACCCGCGGGTCATTGGACTTGACGGCGATCTTGGCGCGCAGGCCGGGGTCGCGGGCACAGGCCTTCAGTTCCATGAGGCCGTCGGAAATTTCCGGCACTTCCATGTCGAACAGGCGGATGATGAATTCCGGCGCGGTGCGCGACAGGATGATCTGCGGGCCGCGCGCATTGCGGTCGATGCGCAGCAGGTAGGCGCGGACGCGGTCGCCGATACGCAGGTTTTCCTTGGGAATCATCTGGTCGCGGGGCAGCAGGGCCTCGATCTTGCCGGCTTCGACAATCGCGTTGCCGCGCTCCATGCGCTTGATCGTCCCGTAGACGACGTGCTCCTTGCGGTCCAGGAAGTCAGCCAGAATCTGCTCGCGCTCGGCGTCGCGGATTTTCTGCAGGATCACCTGCTTGGCAGCCTGGGCACCGATGCGGCCGAAATCGATCGGCTCCAGCGGCTCCTCGAGCGAATCGCCCGGCTCGACCTCCGGATCATCCTTCTGCGCTTCGGAAAGCGGCACTTCCAGGTATTCATTGACGTATTCGTTGTCCGGCACGACCTGCCAGCGCCGGAAGGTCTCGAATTCGCCCGTTTCGCGATCGACGGAAACCCGCACGTCGGCCTCGTCATGGATACGCTTCTTGGTCGCCGAGGCAAGCGCCAGTTCGAGGGCGCCAAAGACGATGTCCTTGCCGACGTTCTTTTCGCGGGCCAGTGCATCGACCAGCAACAACATTTCACGGCTCATGGGCTAAAACCTCCTGGGCATTCAGTCGAATCGCGGCACCAGACGTGCCTTTTCGATATTATTGAATTCGAGTTCCACATCATCCTTTTCGAGGCGCAGACCGACCTTGCCGTCCTTGCAGCCAAGCAGTTCGCCCTGGAAATTGCGGCGGCCGCCCTGCGGAATGCGCAGCTTGATCTGGACATCCTGACCGGCGAAGCGCTCGAAGTCTTCCGCCTTCTTGACCACGCGATCGAGACCCGGCGAGGAGATTTCGAGGCGGTCGTAATCGACGTTCTCGACCTCGAAAACACGCGACAACTGGTTCGACACCCTGGCACAGTCCTCGACATCGATCGCGCGCCCGCTCCCCGGCGCATCGATGAAGACGCGAATGGTCCGGCCGCGCGGCGACATCTCGACATCGACGAGTTCATAACCGAGACCGACAACGGTCGTTTCAAGCAGCGTGTTTAAATCCATGGCCACAAATAAAAAATGGGCGAAACGCCCATCTCACGAAAAAGATGCCTCGCCAGAAACGACGAGAGGAACAAACCCGTGAATTATAACGAGTTTATTCCCCCCGGTAAATCAGTCTGACGGACTTTTATGCGCTTTCCTCGGGCATCTCCGCCGGTTTGATCATTTTGTCGAGTTCGCGCATCAAGCCTTTGACCTCGGCCTCGTCCAGTTCGTGGACGCGACCCCTTTTCAGTTGCGGCGGCAAGGAGAACGGGCCGTAACGAACCCGGATCAGGCGACTGACCGTGCACCCCACCGCCTCGAACATCCGCCGCACCTCGCGATTGCGGCCCTCGAACAGCGTGACGCGGTACCAGTGGTTGGCGCCCTCCCCCCCGGCATCAGACAGACTCGAAAAAGCCGCCGGGCCGTCTTCGAGTTCGATGCCGCTCAACAACTGCTGTTGCGCTTCCAGCGTCAGATCGCCGAGCACGCGCACGGCGTAATCGCGGACCAGTTCCGAACTCGGGTGCGTCAGCTTGTTGGCCAGTTCGCCCGAGGTGGTGAACAGCAGCAGGCCCGAGGTATTGAAATCGAGACGACCGACGGCGATCCAGCGCCCTCCGCGAATGCGCGGCAACGCGTTGAAGACCGAGGGACGCCCCTCCGGATCGTCGCGCGAGACGATCTCGCCTTCCGGCTTGTGGTACATGACGACGCGCGGCGTCCTGGTCGTCGTGAAGCGCACGTTGACCAGGCGGCCGCCAATCTTGATCTTGTCGGTCGGCACCACGCCCTGGCCGAGGTGGGCGGTCACGCCGTTCACGCTGATACGGCCGGCGGCGATCCATTCCTCCATCTCGCGGCGCGAGCCGATGCCGGCCTGGGCCAGCACCTTCTGCAGGCGCTCCGGCTTGGCTTCGGCGAGTGGCCGGCCATCGCGGGCGATAGTGCCACGATTGGCCCGGCCGCCGGTATTCGGGGCCGGCTTGCGGCGCGGCGCGGCAGGCGCCCCCTGAGCCGCTGGCGCTTCGCGGCGCGGTCCGCGGCTCCGTGTCGCCTGGCTATCGCGGTCAACCGGCTTTTCGGGCCGATTTTCAGAACCGCCCTCTCTCGATTGGCGGAAAGGGGTGCGTTTGTTTTTCATTGTTCCAGCTCCAGTGTCTGGCTGATCTGTTCGAGCGGCGGCAATTCGCTGACGGCGCGCAGGCCCAGATCATCGAGAAATTGTTTGGTCGTGGCGAACAGCGCCGGCCGGCCCGGCGTGTCGCGATGGCCGACGACGTCGATCCAGCCGCGCTCTTCGAGCGTCTTGATGACATTGGCGTTGACCGCCACACCGCGGATTTCCTCGATGTCGCCACGCGTCACCGGCTGACGGTAGGCGATGATGGCCAGCGTCTCAAGCATCGCCCGCGAGTATTTCGGCGGTTTTTCCGGGTTCAGGCGTTCAAGATAGGGCAGGAATTCGGCGCGCGTCCGGAAACGCCAGCCCGAGGCGAGCTGGATCAGTTCGACCGGCCGCTCGGCCCACTCCTCGCGCAGTTCGTCGAGCAGCTTGCGCAGGGTGTCGGTCGACAACTCCTCGTCGAACATCTTGCGCAACTCGAGCGGCGTCATCGGCTCGCGCGCAGCGAGCAGCGCCGCTTCAAGCACTTTCTTGACCAGGCTCGGTTCCACCTTGCTGCACTCTCACGTAAATGGGCTGAAACGCCTCGGTTTGGGTAAATTCGATCAGTTGTTCACGCGCCAGTTCGAGCATCGCCAGGAAATGCACGACCAGTCCTGGCGCACCCATGGCGGGGTCGAACATGGTTTCGAACCGGACGAAGCCGCCGCGTTCCTGCAGCAGCCGCAGGATGATGCCCATGTGTTCGCGTACCGACAGTTCTTCGCGGCCGATCTTGTGATGCTTGTTCAGCCTGGCCTGGCGGAAAATGGCTTCCCAGGCTTCCTTCAGGTCGGCCACCGAAACATCCGGATGCCGTACGTAAAGCGATTTCTCGACCAGCGTCTCGACCCAGAAGAACTCGCGTTCGGCCTGCGGCAGTTCGTTTAGCCGCTGGCCGGCGATTTTCATCTGCTCGTATTCCATCAGCCGGCGCACCAGTTCGGCGCGCGGGTCTTCGGCTTCGTCGCCCTCGCCGACCTTGTGGCGCGGCAGCAGCATGCGCGACTTGATTTCGATCAGCATCGCCGCCATCACCAGATAGTCGGCCGCCAGCTCCAGATTGGTGGCGCGCATGGCCTCGACGTAATCGAGGTACTGTCGGGTCAGCGGCGCCATCGGGATATCGAGTATGTCGATATTGGCACGACGAATCATGTAGAGCAGCAGGTCGAGCGGCCCCTCGAAGGCGTCGAGCATGATCGCCAGCGCATCGGGCGGAATGTACAGGTCGAGCGGTAGCTGCTCTATCGGCTGACCGTAAATGCGGGCGACCGGCGCGAACAGGGCCGCCGTTTTTGCCACTTCCGGAGCGTCGACCGCAGCGTTCATCTCAGGAAGCGGCCGCGCGGCCCTTGCCCTTGTAATGCAGGTGCAGGTTGCGGAAATAGATGACCAGCCCGAGCCCCTGCCCGAAGATGAAGACCGGATCGTTGCGGTGGATGGCATAGACGGTCAGCACCAGGCCACCGAGGATGCTGAAATACCAGAAGGCGACAGGCACGACGACCTGCCTGGCCTTCTCGCTCGACCACCACTGGACGACGAAGCGCATCATGAACAGGCCCTGGCCGCCGAAGCCGATGGCGATCCAGATCAGCGTTTCCCAGTCGTAACCGAACATCAGTGGTATTCCAGCCCCATCGATTCGCGCACGTCACGCATGGTTTCGCGCGCCAGTTCGCGGGCCTTCTCGCAGCCGTCGGCAATGATGTTCTTGACCAGCGTCGGATCGTCCAGATAAACCTGCGCCCGCTCGCGCATCGGCGCCTGCTCGCGCAGGATGCCGTCGATCACCGGCTGCTTGCACTCGATGCAGCCGATGCCGGCTGTCTTGCAGCCCTGTTGCACCCATTCCCTGGTCGTCGCGTCGGAATACACCTGATGCAGTTGCCACACCGGGCAACGGGCCGGGTCGCCCGGGTCGGTGCGGCGCACGCGGTTGGTATCGGTCGGCATGCTCTTGACCTTCTTGGCGACCGACTCCTCGGACTCGCGCAGGGTGATCGTGTTGTGGTACGACTTGGACATCTTCTGCCCATCCAGGCCCGGCATCCTGGAGGCTTCGGTCAACAGCGCGCCCGGTTCGGCGAGGATCATCTTGCCGGTGCCTTCCAGATAGCCGAACAGACGCTCGCGGTCGGCAACCGACAGATGCTGAACCTCGTCGAGGACGGCCTTGGCCTGTTCGATGGCCTCCTTGTCACCCTCCTGCTGGAAGCGGGTGCGCAGTTCCTCGTAGAGACGTGCCTTCTTGCCGCCGAGTTTTTTGACCGCTTCGCGCGCCTTGTCCTCGAACCCCGGCTCGCGGCCATACAGATGATTGAAACGGCGGGCAATCTCGCGCGAAAACTCGATATGCGGCACCTGGTCCTCACCCACCGGCACCTTGTCGGCGCGGTAGATCAGGATGTCGGCCGCCTGCAGCAACGGATAGCCGAGGAAGCCGTAGGTCGACAGATCCTTGTTTTCGAGTTTTTCCTGCTGGTCCTTGTAGGTCGGCACGCGCTCGAGCCAGCCGAGCGGCGTCATCATCGACAGCAGCAGGTGCAATTCGGCGTGTTCGGGGACGCGGGACTGGATGAACAGGGTGGCCTGATTCGGGTCGACACCGGCGGCAAGCCAGTCGATGACCATGTCCCAGGTCGCGTGTTCGATGCCTTGCGGATTGTCGTATTGCGTCGTCAGCGCGTGCCAGTCGGCGACGAAGAACAGGCAGGGATGCTCATGCTGAAGGCGAACCCAGTTCTTGAGCACCCCGTGGTAATGGCCGAGATGGAGCGACCCGGTGGGGCGCATGCCGGAAAGGACACGTTCTGCGTACATGGTTTGTCAGTAAAGTCCGAAAATGGATTCGATGGCCCGCGCGACAAGCATGACCAGCGGGTTCATGACGGCGCCGAGAATACCGGTGAACAGGAGGAGCAGCAAAATCGGAAAGCCCCAGCGCTCGATCTGCGCGAATTTCCAGGCCAGCCGGTGCGGCAGCAGGCTGACCGCGATGCGCCCGCCGTCGAGCGGCGGCAGCGGCAGAAGATTGAGCACCATCAGCACGCTGTTGACCATGATGCCGATCTTGCTCATCTCGGAAAGCGGCAGCGTGAAATCGTTGCCCGGCAGCAGCCACGCCAGTTTGAGCAGGGCCGCCCAGCAGAAGGCCATGAACAGGTTGGCGGCCGGCCCGGCGGCGGCGACCCAGAACATGTCCTGCTTCGGGTTGCGCAGGCGGTTGAAATCGACCGGCACCGGCTTGGCATAGCCGAACAGGAAGGAACCGCCGGAAAACAGCAGGATGGCGGCCGGGATCAGGATGGTGCCGACCGGATCGATGTGGCGCAGCGGGTTGAGGCTGATGCGCCCGAGCTGCCACGCGGTCGGGTCGCCGAAATGGCGGGCCGCGTAACCGTGGGCGGCCTCGTGCAGGGTGATCGCGAAAATCACCGGCAGCGCGGCGACGGCGA
This sequence comes from Azonexus sp., assembly GCA_035466795.1. GTDB lineage: Bacteria > Pseudomonadota > Gammaproteobacteria > Burkholderiales > Rhodocyclaceae > Azonexus. The sequence goes on from DATIUN010000274.1 coordinate 8,560, forward strand.
TGGTCTGGATCAGCGCATTGATATCCATGTCAATCCAGCCCGAACGGCGCCAGCGAACCGCGTCCGGCACGAATCAGTTCGGGCGTGGAAGCGGTCAGGTCGATGATGGTGGTCGGCTCGATGCCGCAATGGCCGGCGTCGAGGATCAGTTCGATCTGATCTTCGAGGCGATCCTGGATTTCCCAGCCTTCGGTCAGCGGCGTGTCATCACCCGGCAACTGCAGGGTTGTCGTCAGCAACGGCTCGTTGAGCTCTTCGAGCAGCGCCAGCGCCACCGGGTGGCTCGGCACGCGCAGGCCGATGGTCTTGCGCTTGGGGTGCAGGACACGGCGCGGCAATTCCTTGGTGCCCTCGAGAATGAAGGTGTAGCTGCCCGGCGTCGTCGCCTTGAGCAGCCGGTACTGGGCATTGTCGACGCGGGCGAAATGGGCGATCTCGGAGAGATCGCGGACCATCAGCGTCAAATGATGGCGCTCGTCCATCTGGCGAATCATGCGAATGCGGTCCATCGCCTCCTTGTCGCCGAGATGGCAGCCGAGCGCGTAGCACGAATCGGTCGGCAGCGCGACGACCCCGCCGTCGCGGATGAATTCGGCCGCCTGCGCCAACAGGCGCGGTTGCGGCGACTCGGGGTGGATGTTTACGACACGGGTCATGGATTAACGGATCAGACGCCAGACCGGTTTCAGGTCTTCCGGCAGTTGCGGCAGCTTGCCGAGGTCGACGTAGCTTTCTTCCGGCCCGTGAAAATCGGAGCCGCGCGAAGCGTGAAAGGCGTAATGGCGGGCCAGGCGGGCGAAATGCATGACATGATCGGGCGAATGGCTGCCGCAGGTGACTTCGATGCCCTGCCCGCCGAGATCCTTGAAATCGTCCAGGAATTGCCGCATCTGAGCGCCGGACATCTTGTAGCGCCCGGGGTGTGCCACCACCGCCACGCCGCCGGCCGCGGTAATCCAGCCAATGGCATCCTGCAGCGTGGCCCAGCGGTGATCGACGTAACCGGGCTTGCCCGGCGTCAGGTAATGCTGGAACACCCCGGCCATGTCGCGCGCGATGCCGATCGACACCAGATAACGACCGAAATGCGCCCGCGAGATCAGTCCGGGATTGGTCACGAAACAAAGCGCGCCTTCATAGACGCCGGGAATGCCGATCGCCGCCAGCGCATCGCCCATCCGCTTCGCCCGCTCGATGCGCCCGAGCCGCAATTCGTCCAGGCCGTCGGACAAGGTCGAGTGCGTCGCATCGAAGCCGAGGCCGACGATGTGGATCGGCACGCCTTTCCATTCGATGGAAATCTCGACGCCGGCGACAAAGCCCATGCCGGCTTCCTCGGCCGTCGCCCTGGCGACAGCGAGGCCGCCCAGATCGTCGTGATCGGTCAGCGCCCAGAGATCGACGCCATTGGCTGCGGCCCGCCGCGCAACCTCCTGCGGCGGCAGCAGGCCGTCAGAAACGGCTGAATGGCAATGAAAATCGAAATTGGCTGGAGTCACGGCTGGCAAATGCTGAACAAACGAAGAGTTTAACATGAAGGCCGCTGCCGCCCTGCTTCCCTTGTGCGGTGCAACAGGTTGATTAGATGTTGCCATCCCGATATAGTGCCTCCATTCTGTGGGAGAGCGCAGCGCGAGCTGCCGCCGAAGGCGCAAATCCACCCGAAAACGCTCAGGCAAAAGGACCGCAGAATCAGGGGCTTGGCTCCTGAAACTCTGGAGAGTGGTGAACACTGTCGCACCCCAAGGGCGTTCCCTTCGGTGCGCGGTCGACACCCACCGATGGGGCAAATCTCTCAGGTATCGAGGACAGAGGGGTGAAACGAAAATGTCGCTGTTTCGTTTCACCCCTTTTCCGTTTCTAGAACTGGCGTGAATACACGCCTGTAAGGGATTGATATGCTGAAGAAAACGGTTTTGAATTCTACTCATCGCGCGATGAATGCCCGGATGGTCGACTTTGGCGGCTGGGACATGCCGGTCAACTACGGTTCGCAGATCGAGGAGCACCACGCGGTCCGCAACAACTGCGGCATGTTCGACGTTTCGCACATGTGCCCGGTCGATGTCGTCGGCCCCGACTGCCGCGCTTTCCTGTCCCGCCTGGTCGCCAACGATGTCGCCAAGCTGACCGTTTCGGGCAAGGCGCTCTACGCGGCCATGCTCAACGAGGCCGGCGGCGTCATCGACGACCTGATCATCTACTTCCTGACCGACACGCGCTTCCGCATCGTCGTCAATGCCGGCACCGCCGAGAAGGATCTGGCCTGGATGCAGGACAGACTGGCCGAATGGAAGCTGGCGGTGACCATCACCCAGCGCCGTGACGGTGACAATGCGCTCGCCATCATCGCCGTCCAAGGCCCGAATGCCCGCACCAGGGTCTGGGAAGTCCTGCCGCAGGCCAAGGCGGCGACTGAAGGCCTGAAGGCCTTCTTTGCCGCCGAGGTCGACCAGTATTTCATCGCCAGCACCGGCTACACCGGCGAAGACGGCTACGAAATCATGCTGCCGGCTGACGAAGCCGAAGCCCTGTGGAACAAGCTGAACGCTGCCGGCGTCGCGCCCTGTGGTCTCGGCGCGCGCGACACGCTGCGCCTCGAAGCCGGCATGAATCTCTACGGTCAGGACATGGACGAGACGGTTTCTCCGCTCGACGCCGGCCTGGCGTGGACGGTTTCGCTGAACACCGACCGCGATTTCGTCGGCAAGGCTGCGCTGGTCGCCAATGGCCAGCAGAAGCAGTTCCTCGGCCTCATCCTGCTCGACAAGGGCGTACTGCGCGGACACCAACAGGTTATTACAAAACAAGGCAATGGCGAAATTACTTCAGGTAGTTTCTCACCAACACTGCAACAATCCATCGCCCTCGCCCGCCTGCCGCTCGGCGTGCAGATTGGCGACGAAGTCGAAGTCGATATCCGTGGCAAACTGCTCAAGGCCAAGGTCACCAAACCCGTATTCGCCCGCAACGGCAAGGCAGTCATCTAATCCCCCATTCAGGAGAAAACCATGTCCAAAGTCCCCGCCAACCTCAAGTACGCCACCTCCCACGAATGGATGCTGCTCAACGCTGACGGCTCCGTCACTGTCGGCATTACCGACCACGCCCAGGAAGCCCTCGGCGACCTCGTTTTCGTCGAACTGCCGGAAGCCGGCGCCCATTTCGATGCCGGGAAGGAAATCGCCGTCGTCGAGTCGGTCAAGGCTGCGGCTGACGTTTATGCCCCGCTCGCCGGCACCGTCACCGAGGTCAATCAGGCCGCTGCCGATGCGCCGGAATCGGTCAATCAGGACGCCTACGCCGCCTGGCTGTTCAAGATGACGCCGGACAACGTCGCCGACCTCGACAAGATGCTCGACGCCGCCGCCTACCAGGCCGTTGCCGACGCCGCCTGAGCAAGGATTCCCATGCCGTTGAATCTTCCCCTTTCCGCCCTTGAGCAGCACGACGAGTTCATCGGCCGCCACATCGGCCCCTGCGCCAGCGAAATGGCTGCCATGCGGGCCGCCATCGGCGCCGACAGCATCGAACAGCTGATCGACCAGACGGTTCCCGCCGCCATCCGCCTGGCGGCCGACCTGCCGCTGCCGGCCCCGCGTCGCGAACATCAAGCGCTGGCCGACCTCAAGGCCATCGCCAGCAAGAACGTGGTCAACAAGTCATGCATCGGCATGGGCTATTACGACACGCTGACGCCCAAGGTCATCCTGCGCAACGTCATGGAGAACCCGGGCTGGTACACCGCCTACACGCCCTACCAGGCCGAAATCGCCCAGGGCCGCCTGGAAGCGCTGATGAACTTCCAGCAGATGGTCGTCGACCTGACCGGCCTGGAAATTGCCAACGCCTCGCTGCTCGACGAAGCGACCGCCGCCGCCGAAGCGATGACCATGGCGCGCCGCGTTTCCAAGTCGAAATCCAACCGTTTCCTGGTCGATGCCAACTGCTTCCCGCAGACCATCGACGTCGTCAAGACCCGCGCCGCCTATTTCGGCTTCGAACTGGTCATTGCTGTGGTCGACACGGCAAAAGATGAAGATTTCTTCGGCGCCCTGCTCCAGTATCCCGGCGACAACGGTGAAGTCCGCGATCTGACCGCGACCATCGCCGGCCTCAAGGCCAAGGGCACGACCGTTGCCGTCGCCACCGACCTGATGGCACTCGTGCTTCTGAAGTCACCAGGCGCCATGGGCGCCGACATCGCCCTCGGCTCCAGCCAGCGCTTCGGCATCCCGATGGGCTTCGGCGGCCCGCACGCTGCCTTCTTCGCGACCCGCGAAGCCTACGTCCGCTCGATGCCGGGCCGCATCATCGGCGTCTCGAAAGATGCGCGCGGCAAAAGCGCCTACCGCATGACGCTGCAGACGCGCGAGCAGCACATCCGCCGCGAGAAGGCCAACTCCAACATCTGTACCTCGCAGGTGTTGCTCGCCAACATGGCCGGCATGTATGCCGTCTATCACGGCGCCGAAGGCCTGCGCACCATCGCCGGTCGCATTCACCGCCTGACCGCCATCCTCGCCGAAGGCCTGAAGCGCGCCGGCGTCAAGCTACTGACCAGGCAGTTCTACGACACCGTGCATTTCGACCTCGGTGCCCGCGCCGAAACGGTCTATCTCGATGCGTTGGCTGCCGGTTACAACCTGCGCCGCGTCGCGGCCGGCGTACTTGGCATTTCCTTCGACGAAACGACCACCCGCGCCGATGTCGCCACCCTGTTCAAGCTGATCGCCCGGGTCACGCTCGACATGGAAGTCATTGACGCGCAAGTTGCCGCCGCCGACTCGGCCCTGCCGGACAGCCTGATCCGCAGCGACGGCGTCCTTCGTCACCCGGTGTTCAACACGCACCATACCGAACACGAAATGCTGCGCTACCTGAAATCGCTGCAGAACAAGGATCTGGCCCTCGACCACTCGATGATCTCGCTCGGGTCCTGCACCATGAAGCTGAACGCGACCAGCGAAATGATCCCGGTCACCTGGCCGGAATTCGGCGGCCTGCACCCCTTCGCACCGCGCGACCAGGCTACCGGTTATCTCGACATGATCGCCAGCCTGACCGAGTGGCTGAAGACCGTCACCGGCTTCGACGCCATCTGCATGCAGCCCAACTCCGGCGCCCAGGGCGAATACGCCGGGCTGGTCGCCATCGACCGCTACCATGCCAGCCGTGGCGAGGAACACCGCAACGTCTGCCTGATTCCGAAATCGGCGCACGGCACCAACCCGGCCACCGCCCAGATGGCCAACATGAAGGTCGTCGTCGTCGATTGCGACGACAACGGCAACGTCGATGTCGCCGACCTCAAGGCCAAGGCCGAAGCACACAAGGACGACCTGGCCTGCCTGATGATCACCTACCCGTCGACGCACGGCGTGTTCGAGGAAGCCGTCCGCGAGATCTGCGCCATCGTCCATGCCAACGGCGGCCAGGTGTACATGGACGGCGCCAACCTCAACGCCCAGGTCGGCCTGACCTCGCCCGGCTTCATCGGCGCCGACGTCAGCCACATGAACCTGCACAAGACCTTCGCCATCCCGCACGGCGGCGGCGGACCAGGCATGGGCCCGATCGGCCTCAAGGCCCATCTGGCACCGTTCATGGCCGACCACGCAGTCCAGCCGACCGGCGACGCCAACCGCGTCAATGCCGGCCAGGGCGCAGTGTCCGCTGCCCCATTCGGCTCGGCCTCGATCCTGACCATTTCCTGGATGTACCTCGCCATGCTCGGCGGCGCCGGCGTCAAGAAGGCGACGCAAGTTGCCATCCTCAATGCCAATTACGTCGCCCGTCAGCTGACCGCACACT
>DATIUN010000275.1:0-2386 GCA_035466795.1 Azonexus sp.
CGTATGTGGATACCAACGGCAAGAACGGCTTCCTCGACATCTGGACCTGGCTCAAGGACAACAAGGCGGCGCTGCTCGAGAAATTCGCCCTCGGTGGTGGGAAGTACGACGAAGGTGGCATCGAGCTTTACCTGCTCAACATCTACCGCTGGTATTACCGTGTCTATTGGAACGTGCCGGCCTTGCGCGAAGTCTATGAGCGCTTCCCGCAATACATGATCTGGGACGACCACGAAATCATGGACGGCTGGGGCTCGCTGACCAACAAGGAACGCCGCGCCCGCATCTCCGGCTTCTTCGAGGAAAAGGACAGCAAGACCAACCAGTTGCTGGTCGACCTGATGTGGCGCGCCGCGTGCCGCGCCTATGACGAATACGAGCACAGCCACAACCCGCCGACCGCGGTCGACCTGAAAAATCCGGACAATTCCGTATGGGACTACGCCTTCACCCACGGCGAGGCCGCCTTCTACGTGCTCGACATGCGCGGCCACCACGATGTGGAAAAGAACAAGGGCAAGAAAACCGGCATCGACCCCAACATCCTCCTCGGGCAGGCGCAGTTCGACCGCTTTGCGGCCTGGCTGGCGAGCAGCAGCGCGCAAAATGCCAAGGCGCTGTTCGTCGTCTCGCCGGTGCCGGTGGTGCACTGGATCGACCGCCTGGTGAATTACGTCGATCTCGGCGAAGCCAAAGACGATTTCATGGACGAATGGGGCCACGAAACCAACTGGGTCGAACGCAACCAGCTGCTGGAAACCGTATTCCGGCAGATCGACAAATCCGGGCGCAAGCTGGTTTTCCTGAGCGGCGACGTGCATTGCGCCTCGGTCTTCCGCATGCAGCACCGCAAGTTCCCCGCCGCCCGCGTTTATCAGGTCACCTCCAGCGCCATCTCGCGCAAACCGGCGCCCAAGATCAGCCTCATCGGCATTTCATCCGGCGGCGCCATGGACGGCAACAAGGACGTCTCCTGCGAACGCCTCTATGCGCTGACCGGCGCCAAGAACTTCGCCATGATCCGCTTCAAGTCGCCGCTGCCCGGCGCCGATGCGGAAATCATCGTCGACCTCCACTGGCCGGGCGGCGACGAGGGCGAAGTAACCAAGCGGCGGGTTATCCTTTGAGCGCTGTCGCGCCCCACCTGCATCGAAGCAGACCAACCAAAAAATGACCTACGAAGAATACCTCGACGAAGTAACGACGCTGATCACCGAGAAATACGCCGTTGCCGACGCGGCCGCGATCAGGATGGTCATGCTCGCCCAGGCCGACGACTTTTTCAGCGGCCACGACGATGATCCGTCGATCTGCACGCTCGACCGCGCCCACCGGGACGCGCAAACCGTCTTCAAGAAATACAAGTAAGGGATAGCGGATGCGTTCAACCCGAGCCAGCGCCGCTGTCGCCCGCCTCAACCGGCGCAGCGAGGGGCGCCTCTACCTGATGGCGATGACCGGCAGCGGCGGGTTCCTGCTCCGCGAACGGATCGACGGCCAGGACAAGGATCTTTCGGCAGCACTGCCGCTCGACAACTTCGTGCGCTTCGTCGATGCCCAGGGGCCACAGCAAGCGCCGCGCATCACCAGGAACGATGCCGCCTTCGCCAAACAGTTGGTCAGGAAGCCCTGACCCGCTTCAGCTCCCACGCCTTGACCAGCCCGTAAATCGCCGGAATCACCGCCAGCGTCAGTACCGTCGATGAAATCATGCCGCCGACCATCGGCGCGGCAATGCGGCTCATGACTTCGGCGCCGGTGCCGGTGCCCCACAGGATGGGCAGCAGGCCGGCCATGATGGCGGTGACGGTCATCATCTTCGGCCGCACCCGTTCGACGGCACCTTCCATGATCGCGGCGTAGAGGTCAGCTGGTTGCGGTCGACGGCCCTCGGCAGCGCATTTTGCCTGGATCGCCGTCCATGCGTGGTCGAGGTAGATCAGCATGATCACCCCGGTTTCCGCCGCCACGCCGGCAAGCGCGATGAAGCCCACCGCGGCCGCCACCGAGAGGTTGTAGCCGAGCAGCCACATCAGCCAGATGCCGCCGACCAGCGCGAAAGGCACCGAGAGCATGACGATCAGCGTTTCGGTGATGCGCCGGAAGTTGAGGTAGAGCAGCACGAAGATGATCAGCAGCGTCACCGGAACGACGACCTTGAGCTTCTGCGTGGCGCGTTCCATGTACTCGAACTGGCCACTCCAGGTGGCGTAGGTGCCGGGCGTGAATTTGACCTTTTCATTGACCGCCTTGCGCGCCTCGGCGACGTAGGAACCGATGTCGCGGTCGCGGATGTCGACATAGATGTAGGCGGAGAGCAGCGCGTTTTCGGTACGGATGGCCGGAGCGCCGGTGGTGATCTTCACTTCCGCCAGTTGGCCGAGCG
>DATIUN010000276.1:0-8772 GCA_035466795.1 Azonexus sp.
GCCAAACTGACCCGCCCGGAAGAACTGCGCCTCGAACTGATGGAAAAGATCAACGCGCTCGGCGTTGGCGCCCAGGGCCTCGGCGGCCTGACCACCGTGCTCGACGTCAAGGTGCTCGACTACCCCTGCCACGCCGCCAACCTGCCGGTCGCGCTGGTCCCGAACTGCGCCGCCACCCGCCACTGCCACTTCCATCTCGACGGCTCCGGCCCGGCCAAACTGGAAGTACCGAAGCTGGAAGACTGGCCGGCCGTCACCTGGACGCCGGACCTCAAGGCCGCGACGCAAGTCAACCTGAACACCCTGAGCAAGGAGGAAGTCGCGGCCTGGAAACCGGGCCAGAAACTGCTCCTCAACGGCAAGATGCTGACCGGCCGCGACGCTGCCCACAAGCGCATCGCCGACATGCTGGCCAAGGGCGAAAAATTGCCAGTCGACTTCACCAACCGGGTCATTTACTACGTCGGCCCGGTCGATCCGGTGCGTGACGAAGTCGTCGGCCCCGCCGGCCCGACCACTGCGACCCGCATGGACAAGTTCACGCGCATGATGCTGGAGCAGACCGGCCTGATCTCGATGATCGGCAAGTCCGAGCGTGGCCCTGTGGCCATCGAAGCCATCAAGGACAACAAGTCGGCTTACCTGATGGCCGTCGGCGGTGCCGCCTATCTGGTGGCTAAAGCCATCAAGTCGGCCAAGGTCGTCGGCTTTGCCGATCTGGGCATGGAAGCCATCTACGAATTCGACGTCGAGAACATGCCGGTCACCGTGGCGGTCGACTCCTCCGGCACTTCGGTACACAACACCGGGCCGAAGGAATGGCAGATCAAGATCGGCAAAATTCCGGTCAGCGCCTGATTCCCGACCCTGACGCCGAATCGCCTAGCCCCCGCCAGCCGGGGGCTTTTTCATGTCTGAAAATTGCCGCCTGTCGCGGTCGACCCGCAAAAAACGGCAAAAATCACCATTGGAAAATCAACGAAGACGTTCCAGCCTGCCATTCGTGACACGAACGCGTTCACCGGCCCATACCGGTGGCTGGGAATCCTGCTCGATATTGGCGTTCGTACCGTCATCGAATCGCACAGTGACGACCCACACCGTCGAGGTGCCGCTGGTCATGCGGTTACCCACAACGGCGCCGCCGGCGGCACCGCCCACCGTGGCGAGGGTTCGTCCCCTTCCCTGGCCGACCTGATTGCCGAGCACACCACCGACGACCGCGCCGCCGACAGTACCGAGGGTGGAACCGGAAGTCGGCACAGCCTGCGTACGAACGGATTCAACCGTGCCAACCCGGCCTTCGAACTGGGCTGCGGGGCTGCCGGTTTGTGCTTGCGCCGTCGCAGCAAGCGGCCCCACAAGGCTCAAGCCAAGCACAAGCGCGCCGATCAGGGTATTCGGTTTCATAGCGTAATCCTTTCAACAAAAGAGATTTTTTCAATCGTTCATCCGACGCCGAGAGAAAGGAGCGAACCCTCTCGGATTCAGGATGCTAGCATGTCTTTCCGAAACTCATGTCCCTGGCCAAGGCACCACATGCCCCATGACTGTCCTCCCGACCCGGTGAACCAAGCCGCTTCCCGAAGCGGGTCCGTGGCCCGGGAATACGGCGCGGAATGCCGGAAGCGCCCCGCTGAACCTGTTTGTCTACGGCGAGGACATGGCGCGGACACCAGGAAAGGCGCATCATCGGCCAATGTCCGTAGCTTAGTTGTGTACGGGGGCGGTTCAGGAGGGAGCGGGTATGACAACCAGAATCAAGATTGCCGCGGCCGAAGTCCAACTCGGTGATTTAATCTACAACGGTCTCGGCACCAGCAAACACCCGACTGACACGTGGGAAACGATCACCCAGGTCGATGTGGTGGACGGTCTGATCCTGCTGATTACCGGCCGTCTCAGTGGTCCCCATGGCGAGTTCTGGTACGAGCCTGACGAACTGGTCGCGGTGATTCGCCACCCGCCCGAGGTTCCCGAGCCGGTGGTCGCCAAGCCCCACAACAAGCGCTCGCACGGGCACTAAACAGCGGTCGCGTGCGGCAGCGTTTCAGCTGCCGATCACGACCGCCTGGTTGTCCGCCCGGGCAATGGCTGATCAGGCGGAAATCGCAACTTCAGGTTTCGGCGTCGCAGCAGCATGTGCACTGCCCTCGGTCAGCAGCGCCAACGCTGCATGCGCATGGTCCACAGCGTTGCGCCCCAGACTGGTCAGATAACCGCCATCCTGCTGCGTAACCAGCCCTTTGTCGTACAGACGCCGGGTGGCGGAAATCACCTTGGCATCGGCCGTGTGGGTGTGAACCTTGAGGCCTTGCTGATTGGTCACCAGGTCGAAGCGAATCAGCATATTCAGTTCATCGAGCAGTTCAGGCGTGTAAGGCATGGTCAAACCTTTCAGTGGTTGGCGCGCAGTAGATTCTACAGTGGCTTTCCCTTGTCGATCTGGATGTCAGCGTGTCTCGGGCCACTCTGGAAATCGGCCAAGCGTCGCCGGCAAAATTTGCCGTCCCGGCAGAATCGATTTTCCACAGCGCGCGACAGGGGATAAGGGGGTGGAGAGCTAACCCACGGTTTGACGCGGATTGTCTTGTGCTCAGTTGCATTGGCCGGCGCGTCCAAATCTGGGCATCGCGGCACGATTTGCACCATCGTGAGGCGCGGCTTCGTCGATGCTGCTGTTGCAATGCACAATAAATCAATGTCTTGCACCACCACAGGTTTTGGCACGGCTATTGCATACCGCTGAAGTAACACCCGGCGCGCTCTTTTCTGGGGCGCGAACGTTGGCGTAACGGTTTCTAGTCGAAATTGTGAGGTGATTATGGAAAGCCCTGTCGAGCGGATGGTGCGCGATCTGGTCAAGACCCGCAACCCGGATCTGTATGCCGAGCTCCAGCGCAAAGGCGAACTGGAGCATTTCATCTATTACCGTGCCGCCGCGATTTCCAGTGCGGTCGATCTCCAGAAGCGGAAGGAGCGATGGGACTTCTTGCCCCACCTGCAGATGATCGCCAGAATCAACGAGGCGCGCGCGTTCGAGGCCAAACAACTGGCGCAGGAACTGGAACTCGAGCTCGCCTGAACGAAGTCCGCCGGGTCACACTTCGGCCTGTCACGTGTCACGCCGCGAAATCGATATTTCGGAGGCTAGGCGCCCGCTGGCGTAGAGCAGCCTGTCGGCGCCGTGCTGTCCTGCCAGCCACTTCCGCCCGGCGATGGCGTCATGACGAATTCCCCACGTGGACCAACTGCAACCCGAATCCTTGGGATGAGTTCATCGCGAGCAATGACCCGGCACATGGTCTCGTCTGCGCGGTGGATCATGTCGGTCACGGTCATGCCGTCGTAAGGAAAGAGGCCCAGGCAGGTCGCCACATGACCGATAATTGCCATCCCGGCCCGGTGAACGAGGCTGCTTCCCGGTGAGCCGCGAGTCCTGCGGTCAACCGAAAAAAAGCCCCGTTTTCACAGCCATCCTGCCGCTGCAACCCGCATCCTCCCGAAGGCATGTTCCGCAAAATCCGCATCCTGATCCTGTTGCTCATCCTCGCCACCGTCGCCCTTGGTGCGTGGCGGGCCAATAGTCGGCTGACGGCCTGGGAACACATGGTTCATGTGGCCATCTACCCGATTGCCGCCGACGATTCGCCGACGACCAGCCGCTTTATCGGCGAACTGGCGGGCGATGACTTTGCCGACATTGCCCGCTGGCTGCAGGAACAAAGCGACCACTACGGGCGTTCGGTATTGCAGCCCGTGGCCCTGCGCGTCGCACCACCGCTCGCGGCCATGCCGCCGCTGCCGCCCGAACGCCCGAGTACGCTCGATGCCATCCTGTGGAGCCTGCACCTGCGCTGGTGGGCCTGGCGGCACGACCGGATCGACGGCCCGAAACCGCAGGTTCGTCTTTTCGTGCTCTTCCACGATCCCGAGCGGATGAGCGCCCCGCCCCACTCGACCGGTCTGAACAAAGGCCGGATCGGCCTCATCCACGCCTTCGCCAGCCGCCCGCAACGCCGGCAGAACGCCGTGGTCATCGCCCACGAACTGCTGCACACCTTCGGCGCCAGCGACAAATATGACCTCGCCACGCTGCAGCCGATCTACCCGGCAGGCTATGCCGAGCCGGCGCTTAGTCCCCGCCTGCCGCAAAGCAAGGCGGAAATCATGGGCGGTCGCACGCCTATCGACGAGCTGAACGCAGAAATCCCCGCCAGCCTTGACGACACTGTGATCGGCGCCGAAACGGCGCAGGAAATCGGCCTGTTGCGGTCGACGCCGTAATTCAGCTGAATTTCGCGTGCTGCTTGATCGACTCGCCGTTCAGCGGCTGATATCGACGACGACCCGGCCGCGCACCTTGCCGTCGAGCAAGCGGGCGCCGGTGGCGATGGCTTCCGACAGTCCGATCTCGGTCGTGATGGCGTCGAGCCTGGCGATGTCGAGATCACTGGCCAGGCGCGCCCAGGCTTCCTGACGCACCGCCAGCGGCGCCATGACGCTGTCGATGCCGTACAGCGTCACGCCGCGCAGGATGAAGGGCGCCACCGTCGCCGGGAAATCCATGCCGCCGGCCAGCCCGCAGGCGGCCACGGCGCCGCGATATTTGGTCGTGGCACAGGCATTGGCCAGCGTCTGGCTGCCGACCGTGTCGACGACGCCGGCCCAACGCTCCTTGCCGAGCGGCTTGCCCGGCGCCGAGAGTTCGCCACGTTCGATGACATCGGTCGCCCCCAGCGCTTTCAGGTGTTCGGCCTCGGCGGGACGGCCGGTCGACGCCACCACCGTGTAGCCGAGTTTCGACAGCAGCGCGATGGCCACGCTGCCGACGCCACCATTGGCCCCGGTAACCAGAATCTCGCCGTCGGCCGGCTTGATGCCGTGCCTTTCCAGCGCCAGCACGCATAGCATCGCCGTGTAGCCGGCGGTGCCGATGGCCATCGCCTGGCGCGCCGTGAACGCGGCCGGCAACGGCACCAGCCATTCGCCCCTGACCCGTGCCACTTCGGCCAGACCGCCGCAATGCGTTTCGCCGACGCCCCAACCGTTCAACACCACGCGGTCGCCCGCCTTCCAGGCCGGGTTCGAACTCGCGCTGACGGTGCCGGCGAAGTCGATCCCCGGCACCATCGGAAAGCGCCGCACGACCGGCGACTTGCCGGTCAGCGCCAGGCCGTCCTTGTAGTTGAGCGTGCTCCACTCGACCCGCACCGTGACGTCACCTTCAGGCAACACGGCATCGTCGATCTGCTGCACGGCTGCCTTGTAGCCGGACTCATCCTTGGTGATCAGGATTCCCTTGAACATGGTGACTCTCCTTTGCCGGGGCATTCGGGTTGAATGCGCATAACTTAACGAAAAATCTGAAAAATGGCCGTTTCCGACGGTCGACCACAGCAGCCCGGTTTGCCAAATGGAAAACCCCATGCGAGTAGCAGTTCGCATCCGGCTCAGGCGACGTAGAATTGCACTATAAATAAATTCGCCGTTCCCGGAGACTTAAAATGACCCACCCGCTCGCTGGCCAACCTGCACCGCTCGATGTCCTGACCGATATTCCCGCCCTGCTTGCCGCCTATTTCAATCAGCCCGATGTCAGCCAGCCTGCCCAGCGCGTCGCCTTCGGCACCAGCGGCCATCGTGGCAGCGCCCTCAATGGCAGCTTCAACGAGGCGCACATCCTCGCCATCACGCAAGCCGTGTGCGAATACCGCAAGGCTCAAGGCATCACCGGGCCGCTGTTTCTCGGCAAGGATACCCATGCCTTGTCGGAGCCCGCGCAGCGCAGCGCGCTGGAAGTGCTGGCGGCCAACGGGGTCGAGACGCGACTGCAGCGCGATGACGGCTACACGCCGACGCCGGTCATTTCGCGCGCCATCCTGGTCCATAACCGCAACCAGCAGGCGCCGCGCGCCGATGGCATCGTCATCACGCCATCGCACAATCCGCCGCGCGACGGCGGCATCAAATACAACCCGCCGCACGGCGGCCCGGCCGATACCGATGCCACCGGCTGGATCGAGCAGCGTGCCAATGCGCTGATGCACGATGGCAACCGCGGCGTCAGGCGCGTACCTTACGCGCAAGCGCTGACGGCGCCGACGACCGTGCAGGAGGATTTCGTTGAAGCCTACGTCGCCGATCTCGGCGCCGTGATCGACATGGAAGCGATCCGCCAGGCCGGCCTGAAGATCGGCGTCGATCCGCTTGGCGGCGCGGCGGTGGCGTACTGGAAGCCAATCGCCGAGAAATACGGCCTGAATATCGAGGTCGTAAATCCGCGTGTCGATCCGGCGTTTGCCTTCATGACGCTGGACCACGACGGCAAGATCCGCATGGACTGCTCCAGCCCCTATGCGATGGCCAGCCTGGTCAAGCTGAAGGATCGTTTCGACATCGCCTGGGGCAACGATGCCGACGTCGACCGGCACGGCATCGTCACGCCATCGCTCGGCTTGCTCAACCCGAACCACTTCCTCGCGGTAGCTATCCACTACTTGCTGACCCACCGGCCGCAATGGCCGGCAGGTGCAGCAGTCGGCAAGACGCTGGTGTCCAGCGGACTGATCGACCGCGTGGTCAACGGCCTCGGCCGCAAGTTCCTGGAAGTGCCGGTCGGCTTCAAGTGGTTCTCCGGCGGACTGCTCGATGGCAGCTTCTGCTTCGGCGGCGAGGAAAGCGCCGGCGCCTCCTTCCTGCGCCGCGACGGTAGCGCCTGGACCACCGACAAGGACGGCATCATTCTCGGCCTGCTGGCCGCCGAGATTACCGCCGTCACCGGCAAGGATCCCGGCGTTTACTACCAGGAACTCGCCGCGCAGCACGGCACGCCGTATTACGTGCGCATCGACGCCGCCGCCACGCCGGCGCAGAAGGCCGCGTTCAAGCAACTCACCGGCGAACGTGTCGCCGCCACGACGCTGGCCGGAGAGACCATCATCGCGAAAATGACGCGCGCGCCGGGCAACGATGCGCCGATCGGCGGCCTCAAGGTGGCCACTGAAAACGGCTGGTTTGCCGCGCGTCCGTCCGGGACGGAAGACATCTACAAGCTTTACGCGGAAAGCTTCCGGAGCGCCGAACACCTGCAGGAAATCGTGCGCGAGGCGCAGGGCATCGTCACCGCCGCGCTGGCGGGATAATCACGCCCACCCTGAACCGGCTTGCCGGATTGCCCCGCAAGCCGGAATGAGATCAGGGATTGAAGTGACCGCCGCCGAGCAGGCGGTCGATCTCGGCTTCGGCTTCGGCCCAGTCCGCTACTTCGCGACCCGGCGTAAACCCGTGCCGCTCGGCAATGTAATAGGCAGCGATCTCGACGTAATGATTACGCTGAGCGGGCAAAATCGGCGCCGCCTTCTTCCGGCCCCCGGCCTTGGCGGGCGCAGCGGCTTTCTTGGCGGCCGGAGCGGCCTTGGCCGGCGCCGCTACCGCAGGCTTGACCGCCGCCTTGGCGGGCGTCGTGACGGCGGCCTTGACCGCAGGCTTGGTTGCCGCCTTCGTTGCTGTCTTGGCGGGTGTTTTGGTTGCTGTCTTGGCAGGTGCTGGCATGCTGTTGTCCCCTATCAAAAAATGTCGAATAAAATGCAAAAGCCATCTTTTTCCGGCCCACCTCATGGATGGTTGTCTTTGTAGGCAGATGCTGAAAAATCACCGGTTAATCCATTCGGGATTGTAATCAAGCTTGCCCCATCCCCGCAATTCCTTTCGCTCGTCGCGACCCGCCGGGTTTCCAAAATCATTGCGGCATCAAATCCATGCGCGGCGGTGAAAGCTATACTCGCTGCCTGTCATAATCCCTGCGTATCGTCATGACCAGCACACTCCCCGCCTGGCAGCCCCAGGCCACCTACACCGATATCCGCTACGATGCCGCCGAAGGCATCGCCCGGATCACCATCAACCGCCCCGAGCGGCGCAACGCCTTCCGCCCGGAAACCGTCAAGCAACTGATCGACGCTTTTCACCGTGCCCACCACGACAACGCCATCGGCACCATCATCCTGACCGGCGCCGGCAGCGAAGCCTTCTGCTCGGGTGGTGACCAGAAGGTGCGCGGCGCCGAGGGCTACATCGACGAGGGCGGCACGCCGCACCTCAACGTGCTCGACCTGCAGATGCAGATCCGTCGCCTGCCCAAGCCAGTGGTCGCGATGGTCGCCGGCTACGCGATCGGCGGTGGCCATGTGCTGCACCTCGTGTGCGACCTGACCATCGCCGCCGACAATGCCCGCTTCGGGCAGACCGGGCCGCGCGTCGGCAGCTTCGACGCCGGCCTTGGCGCCGGGCTGATGGCGCGCACCATCGGCATGAAGCGGGCCAAGGAAATCTGGCTGTTGTGCCGCCAGTACGACGCCGCCACCGCACTCGACTGGGGGCTGGTCAACGCCGTCGTGCCAGTCGAAAAACTGGAAGAAGAAACCGTGGACTGGTGCCGCGACATGCTCAAGCTCTCGCCGATGGCGCTGCGCATGATCAAGGCCGGGTTCAACGCCGACACCGACGGGCTGGCCGGCATCCAGGAACTCGCCGGCAACGCCACCGGCCTCTTCTACATGACCGAGGAAGGGCAGGAAGGCCGCAATGCCTGGCTGGAACGCCGCCCGCCGAATTTCGGTAAATATCGCAAGCGCCCGTGAATATCGTCGCCGCCGACTGGCTACCCTACTGCCTGACGCTCAAGCGCCCGTGGCAGACCAGTCGCGGCAGCATCGGCGAACGGCATGGCAAGCTGCGCCGCCTGCAGACCGATGACGGCCTGACCGGCTG
>DATIUN010000277.1:0-2549 GCA_035466795.1 Azonexus sp.
CGCCTGAACGCAGTTCCCGGCCGAGCAAACGCCAGGCAAGGCCGCTCATCGCGGCAGGCTGGACCAGCGCGCCCGGAATTCGGCGGGCGCCACGGCCGACCCGTGCAGGAAGCCCTGCAACTGGTGACAACCGGATGCACAGAGGAAAGCGGCCTGTTCAGCCGTTTCGACGCCTTCGGCGACGACCTCGAAGTTGAGACTCTGGGCCAGCGCCATCACCGAGCGGATGATCGCTTCGTCCTCCGGATTCTGGCCAATGCCGATCACGAAGGAGCGATCGATCTTGAGTTGCTGCACCGGCAGCATCTTCAGGTAACTGAGCGATGAATAGCCGGTCCCGAAGTCGTCGAGCGCCAGACTGATGCCGATCTTGCGCAGGCGATCGAGGAGCGTGAAGGCATCATCGACGGCCATGACCACCGATTCGGTGATTTCCAGTTTGAGCCGCGATGGCTCGATCCCGGTTTCTTCAAGGATTGTCTCGAGAATTTCGACAAATTCTGGGCGCTCAAGTTGCTTTACCGACAGATTGACCGAAACCTGCGGCAATTCGAAGCCGCTGGCCGTCCAGCGCATGACCTGGCGACAGGTTTCGCGCAGCACCCCGGTGCCGAGCGCGATGATGATGCCGGTCTCCTCGGCCAGCGGGATGAAGCGTGCCGGCGGCACGCTGCCGAGTTCCGGGCTGTCCCAGCGGACCAGCGCCTCGGCGCCGACCAACTGCCCGCCCTTGGTTTCCACCTGCGGCTGCAGGTGGACGGAAAGCTCGCCATTTTCCAGGGCACGGCGCAACAACGACTCGATCTGTATCTTTTCCTGCGCGTCACGCGTCATTTCCGGCGTGTAGAAATGGAATTGCCCGCGCCCCATGGCCTTGGCGCGGTACATCGCCGTATCGGCGTTACGCAGCAGGTCGCCCACCGAAACGCCATCATTCGGAAACACGCTGATGCCTACCGAAGCGGACAGGTAGAGCTCGTGCCCGCCGAGACGGAACGGCGCATCGAAGGCGGCGATCACTTCCTTGGCCAGCATCGCGACATCGTCGTCGGTGCGCACCGCTTCCATGACGCAGATGAACTCGTCGCCACCGAGGCGGGCCAGCATGTCGATCAGCGGCACGTGCTCGCAGAGGCCGGCGGCCACCGAGACCAGCAATTCGTCGCCGATCCCGTGGCCGAGCGAGTCGTTGACCTGCTTGAACTGGTCGAGATCAATGAACAGCACCGCGACCCGGGTATTGTTGCGCGCCGCGTCGGCCAGGCTCGTCTCGAGACGCTCGAGGAAATAGCGGCGGTTGGCGAGACCGGTCAGCGGATCGTGGTAGGCGAGGTAATTCAGCTTGCTCTCGGCCTGCCGGCGTTCGATGACTTCACCCTCGAGCAGCAGGTTGGCACGCTTGAGTTGCTCGGTCCGCGCATCGACCTGGATTTCCAGCGTGCTGCGCGCCGCCTCGATACGCTCCGCCTGCTCGAAAAGAATGCCCTGCGCCCGCCGCACGACCAGGAACTGCATGAAGAACAGGAGCGCGAACACGCCGATGACGATCGCCGTGATCACCCACAGCGTTTGGCGCAAGGTCGTGACGAACGGCGTCACGTCCTGATAAAGCTCGAAAACGCCTTCGACCGCCTTGCCCTCGCCTGAAATCGGCACGTAGCTGGCCAGCAGGTCGATGTCAGAACGTGCGCCCTCGAAGGTATCCATGCTGTCGCGATGGGTCAGGTCGCTGAGCACCGTTCCGCCGAGGGCCGACTTGAAACCGGGATTGGCGAGCCGGCTCTCGCCGATCTGGGTCGGGTCAGTCGAGAAGATGGTCACGCCGAGGCGGTTGTAGATCTTGACCTTGACCACGGCCGTGCCGTGCATCAGGGCCGCGACGCTAGCCTGCATCGCCTGCGATTCGTCCGCTTCCTTGAGCATCGACGCATCCTTGCCGACCGACGCCGCCATCAGGCCGGCCAGCGGCCCGCCGAGCGCGTTCTCGAAAACCTGCGCCATGGCGACGTTGCGATCCTCGGCGAGCATCGTCATCTGGCGCACCGACACCTCGCGGTACATCAGGCCGAGCAAACCGGCCGCCAATCCGATCAGGATCAGGCTGAGGGTCGAAAAGTAGCGAGAAAGGTTGAACATGGGTGCGGGTCAGGGCTTCGACAGAGCTTATTCGATGTCGCGAATCCGTGCCACAGCCTCTTCCACCCGCCGCACGGCAATGACTTCCATACCGTCAATCGGCTGTTTGGGGCGATTCGCTTCGGGAATCAGCGCGCGGGTGAAGCCGAGCTTGGAGGCCTCCTTGAGACGCTCCTGACCGCGTGGCGCCGGGCGGATCTCGCCGGCGAGACCAACTTCACCAAACACAATAAGTTTCGATGGCAATGCCTTGTTTTTCAACGATGATGTGATCGACAACAACACCGCAAGGTCGGCCGCAGGTTCGCTGATCCGGACCCCGCCGACGGCGTTCACGAAGACATCCTGATCGAAGCAGACGATACCGGCATGGCGGTGCAGAACCGCCAGCAACATCGCCAGGCGCTGCGCGT
>DATIUN010000278.1:0-2872 GCA_035466795.1 Azonexus sp.
ATGATCAGCAGATTGCCTTTTCTCATCGTATCGACCCTTTCAAGTAAGCATTGCGGCGAATTCGCATCTTTGGCGCAACAGGCTACGCGCCGCTTCGGGTTTTGGAAAGCGTCTCCAGTTAAAGAAAGGCCTGCGCCAAGGGGTGGCCATCAGGCCGATTGGTAGCATGGCGGTGCCGGCCAGCGATTTACGGCCATTTTTTGCGGTCGACCGCGCCCCGCAGGAATCCACAGCGACGCGCTGCCCGGAAAGCCGGCGCCAGGCAGTGCGCTCGTCGTTGCTGGGCGCGGGCAGAATTAAATGGCGGTTGGGACATGGAAACTCCTGGCGGGAATGCGGCTGACTGGTGATGGTGCAGTATTCAAAATGGCGCGGGGTTCAGCCGGCCACGCGGGCCGGCCGGCGAAATGGCGGAGCGCCGCGCTGCTGCGCAGCGCCTGTGGTCAGCCGGCTGCTGGCCCGCTCGCAAAGGGCGCGGGTATCGTCGTCGATGTCCGGCGAATCGCACAGGTGATCGAGGAGGCGGGCTGCGTTGAGGGCGGAGTGGGGACAACCGCTCTCGTCGTGGATCAGCAGCAGGCTGAGGGCGCCGGCCCAGAGTTCCGGGGGCGGCATGATCAATGTGTTACCGCGGCCAGCAGGCACCAGAGCAGGGCGCCGGCAAGGGAGGTGTTGAGAACCAGCGATCGCATGTTTTCCACTCCATGATGAGAATGGTTCGCATTTTATGTGAAGGTTGTTTGTCTGTAAATAGGAAACATTCGCATTTGATAGAGTGGTGTTTTACAGGAGATTTGGCCCAGGAGCACGCCGCCATCGCCGGCGGTGCCGGCGACACAAAAAAGCCACGGTTTGATCCGTGGCTTGGAGTTTTCTGCGTAAACCGGCGATCAAGTGTCGCCGAATTTTCTTTTCTTGAAGGTGCGCTCACCGCCGGCATCCGGTCGGCCTTCGTCCGGGCGCAGGTTTATCGGTACGCCACGGACGCGGGTGCGCTTGAGGGCGTTTTCCGCTTCCCGCGGCATGCCGGCCGGCAATTCGACGGTGCTCGATTCGTCATAGAGGCCGATGCGGCCGATGAAGCGGCTTTCGATGCCGGCTTCATTGGCGATGGCGCCGACGATGTCCTTGACCTGAACGCCATGGTCGCGGCCGACGTCGATACGGTAGCGCACCATGTCGCCGGCGGGGGCGGTACGCGACGGGCGGTCGTCGCGACGCGGACGGTCTTCGAAACGCGGCTTGTCGCCACCGCGATCCTCGAAACGCGGACGTTCGCTTCTTTCCTCGAAACGCGGCTTGCGTTCGCGGTCGCCGAAACTGGCCGGCCGGCGACTGTCGTCCATGGCGGCGTGACGGGCTGGCGGGGGATCCTCGCCGCCGATCTGCAGCGGCTTGCCTTCCTGCGCCATCATGGCCAGCGCGGCAGCGACTTCCTCGGCACCGACATTTTGCTCTTCGGCAATTTGCGAGACGATGTTGGAGAAGAAATCGAGGCCTTCGGCATTGAGCACTTCGACAACTTTTTGCTTGAAGTCGGAAACGCGCTTGTTGGTGACATCGGCACGGCTGGGCAGGGTCAGCGGCGCGATCGGCGAACGCGTGGCGCGCTCGATGGTGCGCAGCATGCGGATTTCGCGCGGCGCGACGAACAGGATGGCATTGCCGGTACGCCCGGCGCGGCCGGTGCGGCCGATGCGGTGCACGTAGGCTTCGGTGTCGTAGGGGATGTCGTAGTTCACGACGTGGCTGACGCGCGGCACGTCGATGCCGCGGGCGGCGACGTCGGTGGCGATGACGATGTCCAGCGCGCCGGACTTCAACTGCTCGATGACGCGTTCGCGCATCTGCTGGTTGAGGTCGCCGTTCAGCGCGGCGGCGGCATAGCCGCGGGCGGCCAGTTTGTCGGCCAGTTCGACGGTGGCGGTCTTGGTGCGGACGAAGATGATGGCGGCATCGAAGTCTTCTTCGACTTCGAGGATGCGGGTCAGGGCATCCAGCTTGTGCATGCCGGAAACCTGCCAGTAAACCTGACGGATGGCGGCGACGGTGGCGGTAGCCGACTTGATCTTGATCTCGCACGGTTCGACCAGGTACTTCTGCGCGACGCGACGAATCTGTTCCGGCATGGTGGCCGAGAACAGCGCGGTCTGGTGCTGGGCCGGGGTGCGTTCGAGAATCCACTCGACGTCGTCGATGAAGCCCATGCGCAGCATTTCGTCGGCTTCGTCGAGGACCATGGTCTTCAGGTGGTCGAGGTTGAGCGTCTTGCGCTCGAGGTGGTCCATGACGCGGCCGGGGGTGCCAACGATGATGTGGGCGCCGCGCGACAGCTGCTTGAGCTGGATGGTGTAGCTCTGGCCGCCGTAGATCGGCAGGACATGGAAGCCGGGCAGGTTCTTGGCGTAGCTCTGCAGCGCCTCGGCGACCTGGATCGCCAGTTCACGCGTCGGGGTCAGCACCAGCGCCTGCGGCTTGGTCAGTTTGACGTCGATCTGTTCCATCAGCGGCAGCGCGAAGGCGGCGGTCTTGCCGGTGCCGGTCTGCGCCTGGCCGATCAGGTCGCGGCCTTCGAGCAGGATGGGGATGCACTGGGCCTGGATGGGCGAGGGGGTTTCGTAACCGACTTCGCTGAGCGTTTTTAGAAGTCCTTCGCTCAAGCCAAGCTCGGCGAAGCTTTCGACGGGTGTCGACATGATGCTGATTCCTTTCCTCGTTGCCCGTCAAATCAAAATTGGTGGCAACGGAATGGCCCGATGGTCGGGCGGCCGGGTGACCCCGACGCAGCCATGCCGGGGAGAAAATCAATGGGGTGAGTCCTGCACAAGAACCTGTGAAACCGGGGGCTGCTCGGAGTTACTGCGGGCGATGC
>DATIUN010000279.1:0-1592 GCA_035466795.1 Azonexus sp.
ACCGCGTTGGTGTGCAACGGACGCAGTCGGCCAAAGTGCAGGAAGCCGATATTCAGCTCCGGCCAGACCAACTGGGCTGCAATGATGACACCGACCAGCATGCCAACAATGCCCCAGATGACGGTCATGACGGCGAATTGCCGGACGACCTTATCGTTATATGTGGTTTGCGATCCAGACATGAACCCACCTCTCGTTAATGAAAAGACTGAATGACCACCCCCCTTAACCCAAGGTGGCGCATAGAAGCGGATGCTATTGTAGATTACAAACGGAGATTTGACCTAGATCAACCTACCGATTATCTAGGTCAAATTAGATCAAACGATGTAGTGGCCCACGATGTTCGAATTACGTGGACAAAAAAAGGGTGCGTCGCAACGCACCCCAACCCCAACAGAGAACTACCGCAGAGCATATCGCTCTGCACTGTTTATATTCTCCACATGCCTCCGTAGCGAACGTTGACGCAGGTCAAACTTTCTTGGAATCGTCCCTCTTGTCGGCCATGGAGGTCGGAATATCGGGACCGTCGTCGTCCATGAGGATCTTGAACCCGGGGCCCTCGAGATCATCGAACTGGCCGCTTCTCACCGACCACCAGAAAGCGATGGCGATGGCGAACACCAGTACGACCGACAGGGGAATGAGCAGGTAGAGAATTTCCATCAGTCCGTATCCAGGCGCTGTATGCGCAGCGAGTTGAGAACGACCAGCAGCGAACTGGCCGACATGCCGATACCGGCCAGCCATGGCGTCACATGGCCGGCAATCGCCAGCGGCAGGGCAACGAAGTTGTAGGCAAAGGACCACCAGAGGTTCTGGCGGATTATCCCGAGGGTCTTCTGCCCGCGCAACAGGCCGCGACGCAGGTGATCGAGATTCTCGGAAAGCAGGATGAAATCGGCCTGGGTCCGCGCCAATTGCGCACCGCCGCCCATGGCGACCGAAACCTGGGCCTGCGCGAGGACCGGCGCATCGTTTACCCCGTCGCCGACCATCGCGACTACCGCACCGCCGGCTTGCAGCGCGCGCACGCAATCGTGCTTGCCCTGTGGCGTGACCCCGGCCCTGACGTCGGCGATGCCGAGCGTCTTCGCCACGCGTTGCGCGACCGATGGCGAATCACCCGTCAGCAGCACGACCTGCCGGCCGGCAGCCTTCAGTTCGTCGATCAGCGGGCGCGCCTCGGAACGCAATTCGTCGCCCAGCCTGAACAGCGCGAGGCAACCCGTCGCATCACCCAGAACCACCACCGTATCGCCACTTTCCAGCCAGGCGGCGGCGATTTCGGGCAAGCCGCCAGGCGCCAGCCCCAAAGCATAGTCCGGACGTCCGATCCGGTAGCGACGGCCGGCAATCTCGCCTTCGATGCCCTGCCCCGCCTCGCTCAGAGCATTCCCGGCGACCGGCAGGTCAAGTTGCCCGGCGGCGGCCCGCAAGGCGAGGCACACCGGGTGCTCGGATGCCTGTTCGAGGGCGGCCGCAATGAGCAGGCACTCGTCGCGCGCCAAGGCACCGGTCGGCAGCAGGTCAACTAGGCGCATCCGGCCGCTGGTCAGCGTACCGGTCTTGTCGAAAACGAAATGCGT
>DATIUN010000280.1:0-4131 GCA_035466795.1 Azonexus sp.
CGGATGCTGTAGCCGAAGTGGCCACCGGGGGTACCTCGGCGGCACCGTTCAGGGAGATCGAGATCGGTGTCTCGGCGCGGAGCCCGCCCGTCGCGAGGAGTAGCAGGACAAGCATGGCGACGCGAAAGAGCTGGGTCCGGGGCGAGTTTGACGGATTGATCATGGCTGTCTCCTTGGCCGATGGCAGGGAAGGCGCCACGGGTGATGTACCGGGCGCCGGGCGAGACACTACCTTGCGCCGGGATCGATCCCGATTCCGTTCGGTAACGCACATACCTCATCGCTTCTCAGATGTAACGTGGCGCACAAAGGCGGGCGCCACGCACTTGTATTTTTTCCGCGAACCGGACAAGGAGTCATTGAAGATGATGGGGACAAGAATTTCGGGCATCACCGGCGCTTGGGAAATGCTCTTTGCGAAGCTGGGCGTGACTGAACGAAACCGTGCTGGCAGGCCCTGAATGGAGTTCAAGGACTACTACCAGATCATGGGGGTGGCGCGCGACGCGACGCAGGACGAGATCAAGCGCGCCTATCGCAAGTTGGCCCGCAAATATCATCCCGATGTGAGCAAGGATCCGGAGGCCGAGGTCCGTTTCAAGGAGCTCGGCGAGGCCAATGCGGTACTCAAGGATATCGAAAAGCGTGCCGCCTACGATCAGCTGGGCAGCAACTGGAAAGCGGGGCAGGATTTCCGGCCGCCGCCGGACTGGAACGCCGGCTTCGAGTTTTCCGGCGATGGTTCGCAGGGGGCGGGGGCGGCGGAGTTCAGCGATTTTTTCGAAACCTTGT
Organism: Azonexus sp.; assembly: GCA_035466795.1. Lineage (GTDB taxonomy): Bacteria > Pseudomonadota > Gammaproteobacteria > Burkholderiales > Rhodocyclaceae > Azonexus. The sequence continues at coordinate 793 of DATIUN010000280.1, forward strand.
ATGGACATGGCTCCGCGGCAGGCAACCGCGCGCGTCCGGACTTTCACGCGCGCGGCGAAGACCATCACGCCCGGGTCATGATCGATCTGGAAGATGCCTACAACGGGGCCACCCGGGTGATCACGCTGCGCACGCCCGAGGTCGATGCCCATGGCCGGGTAGCGATGCGCAGCCACAAGCTCAATGTGACGATCCCGCGCGGTGTCCGCGCCGGGCAGCATATCCGTCTGGCGGGACAGGGAGCGCCGGGGATCGGGCAAGGCAAGGCGGGCGACCTCTATCTGGAGGTCGGTTTCAACCCGCATGCGCATTTTCGGGCCGAGCAGCGCGATGTCTATCTCGATCTGCCGCTGGCTCCTTGGGAAGCCGCGCTGGGCGCCACGGTCACGGTGCCGACGCCGGGTGCTGCGGTCGACCTCAAGATTCCGCCGAATTCCATGGCCGGCGGCAAGTTGCGACTGAAGGGCCGCGGCATCCCCGGCACCACGCCGGGCGATTTTTACGTCGTCCTCCAGATCGTCCTGCCGGCCGCCACGGCCGAGGCGGAAAAGACTTTCTACGCCACCATGGCCGAGCAGTTCAAAACCTTCCAACCGCGCGCAAAGCTGGGAGCCTGAGCATGGATAACGGAAAAATGCTGCCGCAACTGAGCGCGATCATCCTCGAAGAACAGACCGGATTGACGCTGACCGAGGTCTGCCAGGCCTGCGCGGTGCGCGCCGAGTTTATCGTCGGGCTGGTCGACGAAGGCGTACTGGACCCCATCGGTCGGGAGCCCCATCGCTGGCGCTTCACGGGCACCCATTTGCGTCGCGCCACGGTGGCCCTGCGCCTGCAACGCGATCTCGGGGTCAATCGGGCCGGCGCCGCGCTGGCACTGCAACTGCTCGATGAAATCGAGACCCTGCAAACCCGGCTCAGGAAAACGGGTCACGATTGACTGTTGACCGCACCCGGCAAGAAGGCCCCGGCGGGCACTGTATTTCCCGCTTGAATGAACAAGGAAAGTGAAATGACCTCACCCGCCACACTGCCGGATGCCGAAGAACTCGAACGGATGAATGCCTGGTGGCGTGCCGCCAATTACCTGTCGGTCGGCCAGATCTATCTGCTCGCCAACCCGCTGCTCCAGGATCCGCTTAGCCGGGCGAACATCAAGCCGCGCCTTCTCGGCCACTGGGGCACGACGCCGGGGCTGAACTTCATCTATGTGCATATGAACCGCGTGATCCGGCAGCACGACCTGAACATGATCTTTATCGCCGGCCCCGGCCACGGCGGCCCGGCAGTGGTGGCCAACACATATCTTGAAGGCAGCTACAGCGAGCTGTACCAGGACATATCGCAGGACGCGGAGGGCATGCGCCGCCTGTTCCGCCAGTTTTCCTTCCCCGGCGGCATTCCCAGTCATGTATCCCCGGACACGCCGGGTTCCATTCACGAAGGCGGCGAACTGGGTTATGCGCTGTTCCATGCCTATGGCGCGGTGTTCGACAACCCCGACCTGATCGCCTGCTGCGTCGTCGGCGACGGCGAAGCGGAAACCGGGCCGCTGGCCACTTCCTGGCATTCCAACAAGTTCCTCAATCCGCGTACCGATGGCGCCGTGCTGCCGATCCTGCACCTCAACGGCTACAAGATTGCCAACCCGACCGTGCTGGCCCGGATCAGCCACAGTGAGCTGGAAAGCCTGTTCGTCGGCTACGGCTATCGGCCGTATTTCGTCGAAGGGGATGATCCGGAAATGATGCACCGCTCGATGGCTGCTGCGGTCGACGCCGCAATCGAGGCAATTTCCGAAATCCAGCGCCAGGTGCGTGCAGGCGGCGAAATAACCCGCCCGCGCTGGCCGCTGATCATCCTGCGTTCGCCCAAGGGATGGAGCGGACCGAAAACGGTCGATGGCAAGAAAAGCGAAGGCTCCTGGCGTTCGCACCAGGTGCCGTTCAGCGACATGAACAAGCCGGAGCATGTGCAATTGCTGGCCGAGTGGATGAAGTCCTACCGGCCGGACGAACTGTTCGACGCGACTGGCCGGCTGATCCCCGAACTGGCAGCCCTCGCGCCAGCCGGCGAACGCCGCATGGGCGCCAATCCGCACGCCAATGGCGGTACCTTGCTGCGTGACCTGCAGTTGCCGGATTTTCGTGACTACGCAGTGGCCGTGCCGGCGCCGGGCGGCTCGGTGGCCGAGGCGACACGGACGATGGGCATCTTCCTGCGCGACGTGATGCGCCGGAACCCCGACAATTTCCGCGTCTTCGGCCCCGATGAAACCGCCTCCAACCGGCTCGGCGCGCTCTTCGAGGTCACCGACCGTACCTGGATGGCCGAACGTTTCGTCGATGACGACCATCTTGCACCGGATGGCCGGGTCATGGAAATCCTTTCCGAACACGCCTGTCAGGGCTGGCTCGAAGGTTATCTGCTGACCGGGCGGCACGGGCTGTTTTCATGCTACGAAGCCTTCATCCACATTGTCGATTCGATGTTCAACCAGCACGCCAAGTGGCTCAAGATGTGCAGCGAGATTCCCTGGCGGCGGCCGATTGCTTCGCTGAACATCCTGCTCACCTCGCACGTCTGGCGCCAGGATCACAATGGATTCTCGCATCAGGACCCGGGCTTCATCGACCACGTGGTCAACAAGAAGGCCGACATCATCCGCGTCTATCTGCCGCCCGATGCCAACACGCTGCTCTACGTCACCGACTGCTGCCTGCGGAGCCGCAACCTGGTCAATGTCATCGTCGCCGGCAAGCAGCCGGATCGCCAGTGGCTCGACATGGAAGCGGCGATCAACCATGCCAGTGCCGGCATTGGCCTCTGGGAATGGGCCTGCAACGATCAGCCTGGCGAACCGGACATCGTTCTGGCAGCGGCCGGCGACGTGCCGACCCTGGAAATGCTGGCCGCCATCGACCTCCTGCACCGACTGACACCGGAGCTGAAAATCCGCTTCATCAACGTCGTCGACCTGATGACCCTGCAGCCGCAGGAAGAGCACCCGCACGGCCTGTCGGGCGACGAATTCGACTCGCTGTTCACGACCGACAAGCCGATCCTCTTCGCCTACCACGGCTACCCGTGGCTGATTCACCGCCTCACCTACCGGCGCAGCAATCACGGTAACCTGCACGTGCGCGGCTACAAGGAGGAGGGCACGACGACGACACCTTTCGACATGGTGGTGCTCAACACTCTAGACCGCTTCCATCTGGTCATGGATGTCGCCAGCCGGGTGCCGAAGCTGCACGCGCAGGCGGCGCACATCAAGCAGGCCATGCGCGACAAGCTCAACGAGCATACGCAGTACATCCTCGAGCATGGCGAAGACAT
>DATIUN010000281.1:0-5505 GCA_035466795.1 Azonexus sp.
TCAGCGGCGGCCGGATATGCAGGCGATAGCCGCGCCCGCCGGGCAAACGCTCGCCCCAGGCCATCAGTATCGTCGCTCCGGTTTCGGTCAGACGCCCGGCGAGTGTCATGGTATAGGCCCAGCGCCCGAAAAACTTCAGCCAGACACCCTCGCCGACCTTCGGTGCCTGATCCGGCAGCATGCCTACCGCCTGGCCTTTCTTCAGCGCCTTGATCAACGCGCGCACACCCGAAACGTCGGCCGGCGCCAGATGCAGGTTCGCGCGCTGGCGGCCGTCGAGAATCATCTGCTGGATCGCCGCCTGACGGGGTGCCCGGTAAAGCACCGTGATGTCGCCAAAGCCCGAGTAATACTGGGCGGTGATCTCGAAGCAGCCGAGGTGCGGGGTCAGAAAGACGATGCCCTTGCCGGCTTGCTGCGCTGCCTCCACATACTCCCAGCCACGCGTCTCGACGACCAGCGCACTGGCCTCCGCCTGCGTTTTCGAAAGGATGCTCGCCAGTTCGAGCATCTGCTTGCCCGCCTCGCCAACTGCTGCCCGGCGAACCTGGTCATCCAGCCCGGCCTGCCGGACATTCTCGCGCAAATGGCGGCGATAGGTCGGCGAGAGCAGATACGTCGCCCAGCCGGCAAGCGCGCCGAGGCGGTGCAGCAGTACCAAAGGCAAACGACCGAGGAGGCGAAACAGAAAAACCATGCTGGCCCGGGGGTTGAAACCCGCCGTAAAAAGGCTATCATTATCACTTCGCCGAGTTAAACAGACAACTTGCAGGGCGATTTACAAATACTGCTAAAGCGTCACCGCTCGTGGTCCGAAGCAGGTAACGCCGGATCAAAGGACCACTGGAGCATTTCATGAGCGAATATTTCTTCACCTCGGAGTCGGTCGGCGAAGGCCATCCCGACAAGGTCGCCGACCAGATTTCCGACGCCATCCTCGACGCCATTCTGGCCCAGGACAAGCATTCCCGCGTTGCCGCCGAGACCCTGTGCAACACCGGCCTGGTCATTCTGGCCGGCGAGATCACGACCAACGCCAACGTCGACTACATCCAGGTCGCGCGCGACACGATCAAGCGCATCGGCTACGACAACACCGAATACGGCATCGACTACAAGGGTTGCGCCGTGCTCGTCGCCTACGACAAGCAGAGTCCGGACATTGCCCAGGGCGTCAACAAGGCTTACGACGACGACCTCGGCCAGGGCGCCGGCGACCAGGGCCTGATGTTCGGTTACGCCTGCGATGAAACGCCGTCGCTGATGCCGTTGCCGATCTACCTGTCGCACCGCCTCGTCGAGCGCCAGGCGATGCTGCGCAAGGACGGCCGCCTGCCGTGGGCGCGCCCGGACGCCAAGTCACAGGTCACCATTCGCTACGTCGATGGCAAGCCGCACTCGATCGACACCGTCGTGCTGTCCACCCAGCACTCGCCCGACATCAGCCTCGAAGACCTGCGCGAAGCGACCATCGAACAGATCATCAAGCCGGTGCTGCCGAACGAACTGATCAAGGGCGACATCAAGTTCCTGGTGAACCCGACCGGCCGCTTCGTCGTCGGCGGCCCGCAGGGCGACTGCGGCCTGACCGGGCGCAAGATCATCGTCGACACCTACGGCGGTGCCGCCCCGCACGGTGGCGGCGCCTTCTCCGGCAAGGATCCGTCCAAGGTCGACCGCTCCGCCGCCTACGCCGGCCGCTACGTCGCCAAGAACATCGTCGCCGCTGGTCTTGCTTCGCGTTGTCTGGTGCAGGTTTCCTACGCCATCGGCGTCGCCGAACCGACCTCGATCATGATCGACACCTTCGGCACCGGCAAGATCAACAACGAAACGCTGACCGAACTGGTCAAGAAGCATTTCGACTTGCGTCCCAAGGGCATCGTTAACATGCTCGACCTGCTCCGTCCGATCTACCAGAAGACCGCCGCCTACGGCCATTTCGGCCGCGACGAGCCGGAATTCACCTGGGAAGCGACCGATCGCGCCATCCTGCTGAAGTCCGACGCCGGGCTGTAATACGCGCCTACCCGGAGAGCCCGAATTTCGGGTTTTCCTGGCGGTCGACCGCAACCGGCCACGCGCCGGGCACAAAAAACAGTTTATAATCCTCAACCTACCGAGGAGCGCTGCAGGGGATGTCTCTCTCAGGCTCGGTTCTAAACTGCGCTCACCCATTAACCCCGTGCCGGGCACGGGATGCCGGGTGAGCATCCCTCCCGGCCACAGTTCATCAGGAGCTTACTGTGGCTGAATTCAAAGACTGCGTTATCGCCGACATCAACCTTGCCGACTGGGGTCGCAAGGAAATCCGCATTGCCGAAACCGAAATGCCGGGCCTCATGGCCATTCGCGAGGAATTCGCGAAGAGCCAGCCGCTAAAGGGCGCGCGCATCACCGGCTCGCTGCATATGACCATCCAGACCGCCGTACTGATCGAGACGCTGACCGCGCTCGGCGCTCAGGTTCGCTGGGCCTCGTGCAACATCTTCTCGACCCAGGATCATGCTGCCGCCGCCATCGCCGCCGACGGCATCCCGGTCTTCGCCGTCAAGGGCGAAACCCTGGTCGATTACTGGGATTACACCCACCGCATCTTCGAATGGGCCGATGGCGGCTACTCGAACATGATCCTCGACGATGGCGGCGACGCCACGCTGCTGCTGCACCTCGGCGCCCGCGCCGAGCAGGACATTTCGGTACTGGCCAAGCCGGGTTCCGAGGAAGAAACCATCCTGTTCGCCGCGATCAAGGTCAAACTGGCCATCGATCCGACCTGGTACTCCGTGCGCCTCGCCCAGATCAAGGGCGTCACCGAGGAAACCACCACCGGCGTCCATCGCCTTTACCAGATGCACGAACGCGGTGACCTCAAGTTCCCCGGCATCAACGTCAACGATTCCGTCACCAAGTCCAAGTTCGACAACCTCTACGGCTGCCGCGAATCGCTGGTCGACAGCGTCAAGCGTGCCACCGACGTCATGGTCGCCGGCAAGGTCGCCGTCGTCGCCGGCTACGGCGATGTCGGCAAAGGCTCGGCCCAGGCCCTGCGCGCCCTGTCGGCCCAGGTCTGGGTCACCGAGATCGACCCGATCTGCGCCCTGCAGGCCGCGATGGAAGGCTACCGCGTCGTCACCATGGAATACGCCGCCGACAAGGCCGACATCTTCGTCACCGCGACCGGCAACTACCACGTCATCACCCACGACCACATGGCGGCGATGAAGGACCAGGCCATCGTCTGCAACATCGGCCACTTCGACAACGAAATCGATGTCGCGTCGATCGAAAAGTACCAGTGGGAAGAGATCAAGCCGCAGGTCGATCACGTGATCTTCCCCGACGGCAAGCGCATCATCCTGCTCGCCAAGGGCCGCCTGGTGAATCTCGGCTGCGGCACCGGCCATCCGTCCTACGTGATGTCCTCCTCCTTCGCCAACCAGACGATCGCCCAGATCGAGCTGTTCACGCGTACTGCCGATTACCCGATTGGTGTTTACACGCTGCCCAAGCATCTCGACGAGAAGGTCGCCCGCCTGCAACTCAAGAAGCTGAACGCCCAACTGAGCAAGCTGACCGACGCGCAGGCCGCCTACATCGGCGTGTCGACCGACGGCCCGTACAAGGCCGACCACTACCGCTACTGAGCGGCGCCCCCCGGCAAGACCTGCGCGATGAGCATGAACTCCTTCCACGCGCGGCAGAAAAAGCCGCGACCACCCCGTGAGCCGTCGCATGAGCGGCCCGCCGGGGTGACGCGGGCGGATGCCCTGCTCGTCGCCCGGAAGCTTGCCCCGTCACGTACCGCCGCCCAATGGCTGATCAAGGAAGGTCGGGTCAGCTGGGCCGGCGGCACGATCGGCAAGCCGGCCATGGATTTGCCCGACGACACCGAGTTGTCCGTAGCAGCCGACCCGGATGCCCATTATGTCTCGCGCGGCGGCCTCAAGCTGGGCGGCGCCCTGGCCCGGACCGGCCTCAAGGTCGGCGGCAAGCACTGTCTCGATGTCGGCCAATCCACCGGTGGTTTTACCGACTGCCTGTTGCAGGCCGGCGCCCGGCACGTGGTCGGCGTCGATGTCGGCCACGACCAGTTGCATCCGCAGTTGCGCTGCGATACTGCCGTCACCGCCATCGAAGGCATCAACTGCCGCGCCCTGACCGCCGCCGATCTCGGCCCTGCCTTTCCCGCCGGCGGCTTCGACCTGATCGTCGGCGACCTTTCCTTCATCTCGCTGACGCTGGTCCTGCCGCAACTGCCGGCGCTGCTCGCCGCGCATGGCGACCTCCTGCTGCTCGTCAAGCCGCAGTTCGAAGTCGGTCCCGGCAACATCGGCAAGGGCGGCATCGTTCGCGACCCGGCGCTCTACAAGGAGGTTGAAGCCAGGCTGCTGCATTGCGCCGCCGGCCTTGGCCTGACCGTCCGCGCCTGGTTCGACAGCCCGATTACCGGCGGCGACGGCAACCGCGAATTCTTCATCTGGTTGAACAAATGAAACCTGAAATCTCCATCGAGTTTTTCCCGCCGCAAACCCCCGAAGGCATGGAAAAGCTGCGGTCAACCCGCGCCGAACTGGCAAAACTGAATCCGGAATTCTTCTCGGTCACCTACGGCGCCGGTGGCTCGACCCGCGAACGCACCTTTGCCGTGGTCGAGGAAATCGCCGCCGAAGGCTGCACTGCCGCACCACACCTCTCCTGTATCGGCTCGACCCGCGCCAGCATTCGCGAAATCCTGGGCGAGTACAAGGCGATCGGCATCAAACGCATCGTCGCACTGCGTGGTGACCTGCCCTCGGGCATGGCAGAAACCGGCGAATTCCGCTACGCCAACGAGCTGGTCGAGTTTATCCGCGCCGAAACCGGCGACTGGTTCAGCATCGAAGTCGCCGCCTACCCCGAATGGCACCCGCAGGCGAAGAGCACGAAGGACGACCTCGACGCCTTCGCGCGCAAGGTCGGGGCCGGCGCCAATTCGGCCATCACGCAATATTTCTACAACCCCGACGCCTACTTCCATTTCGTCGACGAAGCTCGGGTGCTCGGCGTCGAGGTGCCGATCGTTCCCGGCATCATGCCGATCGCCGGCTTCACCAAGCTGGCCCGCTTCTCGGACGCCTGCGGCGCCGAGATCCCGCGCTGGATGCGCAAGAAATTCGAGGGCTTCGGTGACGATGTCGGCTCGATCCGTGCCTTCGGCCTCGACGTCGTCAGCGAACTGTGCGAACGCCTGCTCAAGGGCGGCGCCCCCGGCCTGCACTTTTACTGCATGAACCAATCCGCCTTGACGATGGAGATCTGCAAACGACTCGGCTGAATACGCTTTCATCAAACATCATGGAAATGACTTGGCAAACGGACTTTCGCAAGGAGGTCCGTTTTTTTATTTGCCTATATCCCGCCGCCCGCGACCTCGACTCTACACAGGAAATTGTCGTCCACCGCAGGATGTTAATATCCAAGGCGGGGACGGACATCAGCTGGCCCGAAAGCAGTGCGGTACGC